>JBOICD010000318.1:0-4731 GCA_050739855.1 Pseudomonas sp. | reverse complement strand
CTGGCAGCCCGCAATCGCGGGGCAAGCCCGCTCCCACCCTGGACAGCCGCGACCTGCGCCTCGCGGATGCCGTTCATGACTTACGGTAGATCCGTTCTGGTTTGACCAGGGCCTGGAACTGCCCGGCACAGGCGGAAAAATCCAGGGTCTCCTTGCTGCCCAGAACCAGAAAGCCGCGGTGACAAAGCGACTCGTGAAACAACCCGAACGCACGATCCTGCAAGGTCTTGTTGAAGTAGATCAGCACATTGCGGCAGGAGATCAGCTGGGTTTCGGAAAACACGCTGTCCGTGGCCAGGCTGTGGTCGGCGAAAGTCACGTTGTCGCGCAGGCTGCTGTCGACAATGGCGTTGCCGTAGGCGCAGGTGTAGTACTCGCTGAAGTCGCGCTGGCCACCGGCTTTGCGGTAGTTTTCGGCGTACCCGCGCATGTTCTGCATCGAGTAGATGCCCTGTTTGGCCTTGTCCAGGGAACTGGGGTTGATGTCGGTGGCATAGATGATGGTGCGTTCCAGCAAGCCCTCTTCGCGCAGCAGGATGGCCAGCGAGTAGACCTCCTCGCCGGTGCTGCAGCCGGCAACCCAGAGCTTCAGCGACGGCCAGGTACGCAGCAGCGGCACCACCTCCCGGCGCAGCGCCAGAAAGTGCTCCGGGTCGCGAAACATCTCGCTGACCGGGATGGTCAGGAACTGCAGCAACTGCATGAACATGCCCGGATCGTGCAATACCCGCTCCTGCAGCGCCGAGACCGTCTGGCACTCGAACTGGCGCACTGCATGCAGGATCCGGCGCTTGGTCGACGCACCGGAGTAGTCACGAAAGTCATAGCTGTACTTAAGGTAGATCGCCTCGATCAACAGCCGTATTTCGATGTCGGTATTACGCTCGATGGTCAAATTCGCTCCAGTTGCGGCAGCCAGACACGGATCAGCGAGAACAGACGGTCAAGGTCAATGGGTTTGGCCAGGTAATCATTGGCGCCAGCTTGCAGGCAACGTTGCTGGTCATCCTTCATGGCCTTGGCCGTCACCGCGATGATCGGCAGTTTGCGCCAGCGCGGTTGCTGGCGGATCAGCCGGGTGGCTTCATAGCCATCCATCTGCGGCATCATCACGTCCATCAGCACCAGGTCGATATCGACGTTCTTCTCCAGTCGCTCGATGGCCTCGCGGCCATTGCGGGCGATTTCGACGATCGCGCCTTTGTGCTCAAGCGCACTGGTCAGGGCGAAAATGTTCCGTACATCATCATCGACCAGGAGCAATTTGCGCCCTTCGAAGACTTTGTCGCGACTGCGTGCGGTCTTGAGCATGCGCTGACGTTCATGAGACAGCGTCGACTCGACTTTGTGCAGAAACAGGGTCACTTCATCCAGCAGACGCTCCGGCGAGCGCGCGCCTTTGATAATGATCGAGCGCGAGTACTTGAGCAGGTCGGCCTCTTCATCGCGGGTCAGGTTGCGCCCGGTGTAGACGATCACCGGCGGGAAGGCGCGGATATCTTCGCACGACATGCGCTTGAGCAACTCATTGCCGAGCATGTCCGGCAGTTTCAGGTCGATGATCATGCAGTCGTAGATGTTCTCGCGCAGCAGGTCCAGGGCTTCCTGAGCCAGGCCGACAGCGTTGATCTCGATGTCATCGTCGCCAATCAACCGGGCAATGCTTTCGCGCTGCAGATCATCGTCTTCGACCAGCAGAATGTGCTTGAGCTTCTGGGTCAGTTTGACTTCCAGGCGCGCAAACACGGCCTTGAGTTCTTCACGGCTGGTGGGTTTCACCGCATAGCCAACGGCGCCCATATGCATGGCCGCCTCCACCCGGTCTTCGACGGAAATGATGTGCACCGGAATGTGGCGGGTGCCAGCCTGCTCCTTGAGCCGTTGCAGCACGGTCAGGCCGGAGTGATCCGGCAGGCGCATGTCCAGCAGGATGGCGTCGGGAATAAACCCTGCGGCCAGCTCGAAACCTTCGTCGGCGGTCTGGGCGACCAGGCAGCTGTAACCCAGCTCGTGGGCAAGGTCAAAGAGAATCCGGGCGAAATTCGGCTCATCCTCGATCACCAGAATGCAGCGGTTGCTGAACGGTACCAGCGCCCGGTCATCGGCAAACGCCGGCGTGCTGCGCGGAGCCATGGCAACGTCAACCGGCGCCTCGGGTTCTGCCGCAGCGATTGTGGCCAGGGGCTGATTGACGATCAAAGCCGGCGCCTGGTTGATGATCGGCTCATAGCGTTCCGGCAGGATCAGGCTGAACACACTGCCCTTGCCCAGGCTGCTGTCGACACTGATCTGTCCCCCGAGCAATTGCGCCAGATCGCGAGAGATCGACAAGCCCAGGCCGGTGCCACCATAACGTCGACTGCTGGTGCCATCGGCCTGGTGAAAGGCTTCGAAAATACGCTGTTGCTGATCGGCAGCGATGCCGATACCGCTGTCGCGCACAGCGAACACAATGCCGGTACCCGGCTGCAGGCTGACGGTGAGGCTGACCTGGCCTTTTTCGGTGAACTTCACGGCATTGGACAGCAGGTTCTTGAGGATCTGTTCCAGACGCTGGCGGTCGGTGTACAACGTGCTCGGCACCTCGGGTTCGATGACCACGCTGAAGCTCAGCCGTTTGTCGCTGGCCAGCGGTTCGAACAGCGATTGCAGGCCTTCGGTCAGACGCGCCAGCGGGGTGGTCTGCGGGCGTACTTCAAGTTTGCCGGCTTCGACCTTGGCAATGTCGAGAATGTCGTTGATCAGGTTGAGCAGGTCGTTGCCCGCCGAGTAGATCGACTCGGCAAACTTGACCTGCTCTTCGCTGAGATTCTCCTGAGCGTTCTCCGCCAGCAATTTGGCCAGGATCAGCGAACTGTTCAGCGGTGTACGCAGCTCGTGAGACATGTTGGCGAGAAACTCGGACTTGTACTTGCTGGAGCGCTGCAACGCCTCGGCGCGCGTCTGCAGCTCGGCCTGGGCCTGGTTCAGTTCGCTGTTCTTGCGGTTCAGCGCATCGCGTTGCTCGGCCAGGGCCTGGGTGCGTTCGGCCAGTTGCTCATTGGTCTGTTCAAGTTCGGCTTGCTGGGTCTCCAGATGGGCCTGGGACTCCTTGAGCACCCGCGACTGTTCTTCGAGCTCCTCGTTGGCGGACTTCAGCTCTTCCTGTTGCACCTGCAGCTCTTCGTTGAGCTGCTGGGTTTCGGCCAGCACGTCCTGCAAGCGTTGACGATAGCGGGCACTTTCAATGGAAGTGCCGAGGTTGTCAGCGACCCGCTCGAGAAGCTCGATATCGCGGTCAGTCAACGGCCGCAGGAAACCCAGCTCGACCACCCCGTTGATCTGCCCGTCGTTGCTGGCCGGCACCACCAGCACACTGCGCGGCAACCCTTCACCCAGGCCGGAGTTGACCTTGAAGTAGTCCGCAGGCACGTCATCAAGGCGCAGCAGACGCCCCTGGCTCACCGCCTGGGCGAGCAGGCCTTGCTGATGACCGACCAGCTGCTCGCGGGCTTCTTGCTCGGCAGAGAAGCCGTAGCTTGCCACCCGCCGCAGACCACCCTGTTCATCACGTACATAAAGCGCCGCCACCACACTGCCCAGGTAGGTGGCGAAAAAACGCAGGATATTGTTGCCCAGCATCGGCAGCGTCAGTTGCCCGAGCACCTGTTCGGCCAGTTGCGTCTGCCCGCTGCGTAACCAGGCTTGCTGTTCCAGGCGCTGGGTCGAACGCTGCTGGGCTTGCAAATTACTGGTGTAGCTGGAGGACAACGCCAACAGATCGCGGCGCCCGAGGAATGCCAACAAAGCGCTGAGCAGGATGATGAACACCAGGTACACGGAAATCGCCACCCGCGTCAGGGTGCTGACCTGTTCGTTACGGGCGACACGCAGCTGTTGCTCCATACCGATGAACGTATTGAACTCCTTGCGAATCTCGTCGGTGATGCGCTTGCCGCGACCGGCTCGAATCGGTTCCTGGTAGTCACTGTCCTGACGGCGCAGACTGATCATCTGACTGGCAAAGGTATTCCACTCTTGCTGCAGCCCCATCAAGCGCGCCAGCCGGTCGACTTGCTGCGGATTGTCGGTCACCAGCGTCTGCAGGCTCATCAGACCGGACAGCACTTGTGGCTTGGCCACTTCGTAAGGTTCGAGAAAGCGCTCGTCACCGGTAATCAGGAAGCCGCGCATGCCGGTTTCCATATCGATCGACAGCTTGATCGCCTCGTTGGCGTTGTTGATCACCCGGTCGGTATGTTCCACCCACTGAATGGCCGACAACAGGTAATTGATCATTGCTATGAACACGACAGCGCTGAGCAGGCCGACGCCCAGAGGCAGGCCGATGTTGCGGCTCAGCAACTTGCGAAAGCTTTGCTGATCTATCGAGGCTGGTTGAATCATCACAAACATCCAAGCAAGTGAATCAAACAAAAGAAGTGCGGCGGATTTTCGAGTAACTAGTCTATTTTCCACTGCGAAGGCGATCCCTGCGGCCTTCTTGCCATGAGTCTAAACAGCTTTGCCGGTTCTGGCAGGGCATTTAGCCAGCATTTGAGGCCAACCGGCGTCAATCGTTCCCAGCGGTTGTCGTGGCGCGAGACGCCGAGACAGCCTTGAAAATCCTCGAAGATCCTGGCCAGGCGCTAGCGCTATGGATGGCAAGGCGCTGGCGATCAAAGCTCAAGAAGCAAGGCCGTTGCTGTGGGAGCGGGCTTGCCCCGCGATTCAATGTAACTGACACAACAC
>JBOICD010000317.1:0-4743 GCA_050739855.1 Pseudomonas sp. | reverse complement strand
CCACCGGGGTGGGGCCAAAGCGCTCCCAACTTTTCTACAACCTGCTGAAATTTCTTAACAAACGCCAACAACACAGCACTAATACAGCCGAACAAAATCAGTAAATAATTGATAAATAAGGAATATAAATCTGGCACAGAACTTGAGAGGGCCCGTGCAGGCGCTACATGGCGCCACACCCATAACAATAAGGTTGACCCTCTCATGTTCAAACGCGCCCCGCTGCACCTCGCCGCCAGCCTGCTGCTGGCCACCTCCACCTGGCAGGCCCAGGCCACCGAAGGCGGCATCTCCTCCTGGCCCATGGGCATCGAACTCTATGGCATGGGTATCCTGCCGCCGCCAGGGACCTACGGTCAGCTGTTCGTCGGCAACTACCTGGCCGACAGCCTGCGCGACAACAGCGGTGCCAAGGCCGCCGATATCGACCTGCGCGTCACCACCCTGGTACCGCGTTTCGTCTGGGTCACGGAACAGAAAGTGTTTGGCGGCGACCTGGGTTTCCACGCCCTGCTGCCCCTCAATGACATGCGCCTGAACGTCAAGGGCGGCCCTCACGACCACAAGCGCGGCATCGGTGACGCCCATCTGGGGCCGGTGATCGGCTTTCACCCCAGTGACAAGCTGCACATCGCCACGGGCGTCGACTTCGTCCTGCCCACTGCCAGCGAGTATGACAAGGACGATCTGATCAACCTCGGCAACCACTACTACACCGTGCAAGGCGTGTTGGCGATGACCTACCTGGACCCCAACGGGCTGAACGCCGATGTGCGCCTGATGTACGACTACAACTTCGAGAACAAGGCCACCGACTATCAGTCGGGCCGCGAACTGCACGCCGACTACACCCTCGGCTGGGGCCTGGGCAACGGCTGGGTGCTGGGGGTTGGCGGCCATGCCTACCAACAGATCAGCGACGACAAGTGCAGCGCCGGCGATTGCGCGGCCGCCGCCCTGGTCGAAGCCAGTGACGGCAACCGCGGCCGCTCGTTCTCGATCGGCCCCGCCGTGCAATACAGCAGCAAGCAAGGCTGGATGTTCAGCGCCAAATGGCAGGACGACTCCGGCGTACGCAACCGCGCCGAGGGCCAGACTTACTGGCTCAAGTTCACCACGCCGCTTTAACCCTCTGCCATCCGGGTCAGCTGCCCTTGAGCCGGTAGCTGACCTGGGCACGGCTCATACCGAGCATCTGCGCCGCCGCTGTCACGTTGCCGCCCGAGCGATCAAGCGCCAGACGTACCAGGCGCCGTTCGATTTCCTCCAGCGAGGTGCCCAGTACCCGCTCCTGCCCGGCGAAGAAGGCCTGCAGGCTGGCAAGTTCCGGGGCCTCGGTTGCCGCCTCGCTTTGCCCTGTTTCAGTGTCCTTGGAGGTGGCCCGAGGTACTGCGCTATCCAGGGCCAGGCGCCCCTCGGCGGTCAGGCCGATGGCCGAGT
Source organism: Pseudomonas sp. (assembly GCA_050739855.1). Taxonomy (GTDB): domain Bacteria; phylum Pseudomonadota; class Gammaproteobacteria; order Pseudomonadales; family Pseudomonadaceae; genus Aquipseudomonas. The sequence continues at coordinate 3,303 of JBOICD010000317.1, read as the reverse complement.
CAATCAACGGTGCGCCGGCCTCGGCCAGGTGCACCACGTCAATCACTTCACCATCGCTGGCGGCAATCACGCCGCGTTCCACCAGGTTCTGCAGCTCGCGAATATTGCCGGGGAAACGATAGGTCAACAGCGCATTGACCAAACGCATGCTGAAGCCCGCCAACTGACGGCCATGGCGTTGGCTGAAGCGCCGCAGGAAATAGCTCATCAGCAACGGTATGTCTTCGCGCCGCTCGCGCAGCGGGGGCAAGTGAATGGGGAAGACGTTCAAGCGATAGAACAGGTCCTCACGAAAACGCCCCGCTTCGACCTCCTTGCGCAGGTCGAGGTTGGTCGCGGCAATCACCCGCACATCGACCTGGATCGACGACGTGCCGCCGACCCGCTCGATCTCGCCTTCCTGCAAGGCGCGCAGAATCTTGCTCTGGGCATGCAGGCTCAAGGTGCCGATCTCATCGAGGAACAACGTACCGCCATTGGCGCGTTCGAAACGCCCGGGCCGCGAACGCTCGGCACCGGTGAAGGCGCCGCGTTCGACACCGAAGAGCTCGGCCTCGACCAGGTTTTCCGGCAGCGTTGCGCAATTCAACGCCACCATCGGTGTGTGCTGACGTCGGCTGGCCTGGTGCAGGGTATGGGCGAACAGCTCCTTGCCCACTCCCGACTCACCGGTCAACAGCACCGTGGCCTGGGTCGGCGCCACGCGTTGCAACAACTGGCTGGCGGCGACGAAGCTGGCAGAGATGCCCACCAGTTGCTTGCCATCGGCTGGCACGTCGAGCTCGGCGACCCGGGTGTCGACTGCCGAGGTATAAGTGCTGCGACTGAGAAAGTCGCCAGGGTCCAGATAAGCCAGGTCGACATCGATGTCTTCCCACTGCTCTGCCGGTTTGCCGACGATGCGGCACGCCGGATGGCCCATGGCCCGGCACTGCAGCTCGCGAAACACCACCAGGCGCCCGAGCAGTGACGAGGCGTAGCCACTGGCATAACCGATTTCCATCCAGCACGCCGGCTCCCCGCCCAGGCCGTAGGCGGCGATGTGTTCATCGACCTCCAGGGAGTTGTGCCAGAGAAACTCGGAATAGAAGTGGCCGACGCCCGAATCGATCTCAAAGCGCACGACCTCGACATTGACCATGCCTTCGAGCATGTGCAGGCGTGGACCGGCACTGTAGAGGCTGGCGTGATCACCCTCGGGCCACTGCTCGCTGACCTGGGCGGCATCGCGCGCGCCCGCCTGCCAGCCGATGCGCGTGAGCAGGCCGCGGGCCTTGTCCAGGCCCAGGGCCTCGATCAGTTCACGGCGAATGGCGCCGAAGGCCGAGCCTTGCAGCAGCATCATGCGCTGGCCACACAGCCAGATACTGCCGTCCTGCGGAGCAAACGCCACGGACTGCGCCAGTTGTTCGGCCGAAGGCAGGCCAGTGGCACCAAACTGGTTGGTGCGGTCGACGATCAGGCTTTTGTGGCGGCCCAGTACCTGTCGGAAAAAGGCTTCATCGACGGTACGGCCAGGCTTGCCAGGTGTTGTAGTAGTCATAGGCAATACCAAAGGCAGAAGGTAAGACTTGCAGTATGCCCCCCACCTCAGCCCGGTCAATCGGCCAGTAGGCCAAGGGTAACGCCCAGGTGCGCAAATGACCGATTACCGCCCGGATTTTTTTCCTTGGCGGCACCCGCGTCGAGCTTTCTGCATTCGGCGACTTCTCTGCATAAATTTTCGCACCTGCTGCTGTCAGCGTTTTCCAAGTCCTCGCACGCAAACAATATAACTATTTGTTTTATATAGATTTTTAACTATTAAAACGACATGGCACGATAGTAGCTATGGGCTGTTCATCGAAACCTTTTCGACACAATAAGAGAGAAACCGATGACTCCTACCCGCCCTGCCTACCAGAACCTTCACCTGCAGCCGTTGGCCGGACACTGGCGTGCTGGCAGCGCCGAGCGCTCGCTGACGGTAGTCGACCCGTTCAACCAGCAGACCCTGCTGCAGATTCCCATGGCCAACCGCGACGACCTCGATGCAGCGTACCGCAGCGCCCGCCAGGTCCAGCCTGACTGGGCCGCACAGTCCCCGGCCGCGCGCAGCCAGGTGATGCTCCAGGCCGTGCGCATCTTCGATGAGCGTCGTGAAGAAATCATCGACTGGATCATCCGCGAGTCTGGCAGCACCCGGATCAAGGCCCAGATCGAATGGGGCGCCGCCCGCGCCATCACCCTGGAGTCGGCAAGCCTGCCCAGCCGCGTCCACGGGCGCATCGTCAGCTCCAACATTCCCGGCAAGGAAAGCCGGGTGTACCGCAAGCCGCTTGGGGTGATCGGGGTGATCAGCCCGTGGAACTTCCCCCTGCACCTGACCGCCCGTTCCCTGGCGCCGGCCTTGGCCCTGGGCAATACCGTGGTGGTCAAGCCGGCCAGCGACACCCCGGTCAGCGGCGGCCTGCTGCTGGCGCGCATCTTCGAAGAGGCCGGCTTGCCGGCCGGTGCGCTGAGCGTGGTGGTGGGTGCCGGTGCCGAGATCGGTGATGCCTTTGTCGAACATCCGGTGCCGGCGTTCATCTCGTTTACCGGCTCGACCCAGGTCGGGCGCAACATCGGTCGCATCGCCAGCGGCGGTGAACACCTCAAGCACCTGGCGCTGGAGCTGGGTGGCAACAGCCCGTTCGTGGTCCTGGCCGATGCCGACCTGGAACAGGCCGTCCACGCCGCGGTGGTGGGCAAGTTTCTGCACCAGGGCCAGATCTGCATGGCGGTCAACCGCATCATCGTCGAGCAGCCACTGCTCGAAGCGTTCACCCAACGCTTTGTCGAGCGGGTCAAGGCCCTGCCCTGCGGCGACCCGAACCTGCCCGGCACGGTGATCGGCCCGGTGATCAACGCCCGGCAGCTTGAAGGCCTGCAAGACAAGATTGCCACCGCCCAGGCCGAAGGTGCCCTGTTGCTGCTCGGTGGCCAGGCCCTGGGCAACCTGCTGCCGCCGCATGTGTTCGGCAACGTCAGTGCCGAGATGAACATCGCCCATGACGAGATCTTCGGCCCGCTGGTGGGCATCCAGATGGCACGTGATGCCGAGCATGCCCTGGAGCTGGCCAACCGCAGTGAATACGGGCTGTCCAGCGCGGTGTTCAGCGCCAGTCTGGAGCGTGCTGTGCAGTTCGCCCAACGCCTGCACGCCGGCATGACCCACATCAACGACATCCCGGTCAACGACGAGCCCAACGCCCCCTTCGGCGGCGAGAAAAACTCCGGGCTGGGGCGTTTCAACGGTGACTGGGCGATCGAAGAATTCACCAC
>JBOICD010000316.1:0-4759 GCA_050739855.1 Pseudomonas sp. | reverse complement strand
GTTGCAGCAGCTCCTGCTCCAGTTGCTGAAGTCTGCTCCGACAGCGACAACGACGGCGTTTGCGACAACGTTGACAAGTGCCCTGACACCCCAGCCAACGTTACCGTTGACGCTGACGGCTGCCCGGCTGTTGCCGAAGTCGTCCGTGTTGAGCTGGACGTCAAGTTCGACTTCGACAAGTCGGTCGTCAAGCAGAACAGCTACGGTGATATCAAAAACCTGGCTGACTTCATGAAGCAGTACCCACAGACCACCACCACTGTTGAAGGTCACACTGACTCCGTCGGTCCTGACGCTTACAACCAGAAACTGTCTGAGCGTCGTGCAAACGCCGTTAAGCAGGTTCTGACCAACGAATACGGCGTAGAATCGAGCCGTGTTGAGTCGGTAGGCTACGGTGAAACCCGTCCGGTTGCTGACAACGCCACCGACGCTGGTCGCGCTGTTAACCGTCGCGTAGAAGCACAAGTAGAAGCCCAAGCCAAGTAATTGGTAAGCGCTTCACGGAAAAGCCCGGCCTAGGCCGGGCTTTTCTTTGCCTGTTAGATAGCATCTGCAATAGGTAGGCTGTCGTTGTGGGAGCGGCGGTGCGGCGACCCGACTTGCCCCGCGATACGATGTGACTGTCAGCCCGCAATCGCGGGGCAAGCCCGCTCCCACCGGCCCGCCACTTCGCCAATCACCAGTATCGCCGGGCTGCACAGCTTGAAGTGCGCAGCGTCTTCGCTCAGCTGTTGCAATGTGCTGCGTTGTTCGCGCTGCTGGGGTAGGGACGCGTTCTCGATCATCGCCACCGGCGTGTCGGCTGCCAGGCCACCTGCCAACAGTCCGTGCTGGACTTCGTCGAGTTTGCTCACGCCCATGTACACCACAAGGGTGGTGCCACCCTGGGCGAGCGCCCGCCAGTTCAACGGGCTGTCATCCTGGGTGTGCGCGGTGACCAGGGTCACGCCCCGGCTTACGCCGCGCAAGGTCAGGGAAATGCCGCATTGGGTTGCCCCGGCAAGGCCGGCGGTAATGCCATTGACCAATTCAGTTTCGATACCGTGGGCCTGCAGCCAGGCGGCTTCTTCACCACCGCGCCCGAAAATGCACGGATCGCCGCCCTTGAGCCGGGCCACACAACGGCCCTGGCGGGCATAGCGCAGCATCAGGCGCTGGATGAAGGCCTGGGGTGTGGAACGGCATCCGCCACGTTTGCCAACGGCAACCACGCGTGCCTGAGGGCAGTGGGCGAGGATCAGCGGGTTGACCAGATCGTCGATCAGTACCACATCGGCTTCAGCCAGGGCGCGCACAGCCTTGAGGGTCAGCAGCTCCGGGTCGCCGGGACCTGCACCAATCAGCCAGACTTTCGCATTCATCGGGTATTCCTCATCGGCAAAGGACGCCGTCAGCCTTTTAGCAGGCAGATCAGCAGGATCAGGTTGAGCAACATCGACAGCAGCGCCAGGCCGCGCCAGACCTTCAATGGCTCGCGTTCGAGCAGTGGCCGCGGGCGTACGCTCAGGTGCTGGCGTTCGCCTTGTTCAAGCAGCAACAGCCATTGCTCGGCGGTTTCAAAACGTTGTTGCGGGTCGGCGAGCAACGCCTGGGTCAGGTTGTGCTCCAGCCATTCGGGCAGGTCTGGGCGGTAGCGCGCGGCACTGGTGGGCTGGACAAAACGTGGGCGCTGGAACGCTTCGATTTCGCCATAGGGGTAGTGACCGGTCAGCAGATAGAACAGCGTTACGCCGACGCTGTACAAATCCTGACGGGCGCTGGGCGGCTCGCCGCCGAACGCTTCCGGGGCAATGAACGACGGGGTACCGGGGAGTTCGTGAGCACGGTCTTCAGAGAGTCCTGGGCAGAAGGCCAGGCCAAAATCCAGCAGGCGCAGCTGGCCATCGTCACCCAGGTGCAGGTTCTGCGGTTTGATATCGCGATGAAGGATGTTGCGTCGGTGCAGCATGCCCACGGCCTGCAGCAGTTGCTGGGCAAGCGCTTGCCAATCCGCCAGCGGCAAGGGGCCGGTACGGGCGAACAATTGCGCCAGGGTCTGGCCCGGGTATTCACGCATCAGGTAGTACAGGTGCTGGCGTTGGCTGGCCGGGTGTACTTCGGGGAAGTAACGCCCGGCAACCCGGCGCAGGAACCATTCTTCGAGCAGCAGGCTTTGCAGAGCGCCAGGTTCATCCTTGCGCTGCTCGGGCAGGGTTTTCAGTAGCCAGGTGTGTTGCTGGTTGTCGTGAACCCGGTACAGCAGGGACTGGCGGCTCTGGCTGAGGGCCTGCTCGACCGTCCAGCCATCGATCGATTGGCCGCTACGCAGGGGGCCAGGCAGCGGCCATTGCTGCAATTGCGCCAGGGAATCGCCGAGGTTGCTTGCGCCCAACTGGTCGATTCGCACCAGCAATGCGCTGGCGTTGTCCTGGCTGCCGCTGTGATGGGCCGAGCTGACCAGCGTTTGCGCGGCGTCCTGCAAGTCAATCTGTTCGCGCAACACCGCCCTGATCTGCGATTCGCTGAGACTGGCCCAGACGCCATCGCTGAGCAGGACGAAGCATTCTCCGGCGTGCAGGTCGCCTTCGAGGTAGTCGACCTGCAGGTGCTGATCCAGGCCCAGGGCGCGCTTTAACACATGCTGCATGCCTGGCTGATCCCAGACGTGATCCTCGCTGATGCGCTGCAGTTGACCGGCGGCCCAGCGATAGATGCGGCAGTCGCCGACATGCGCCAGGGTGAAGCGCCGACCGCGCAACACCAGGGCGCTGAGGGTGGTCAGTAGGGGCTGGCCACCACCATTGGCGCGCAGCCAGCGATTCTGTGCCAGCAGCAGGCGGTCGAGGGCCTGGGCCACGCCCCAGGTAGGCGGTGTGGCGTAATAGTCCAGGGCTAGCGCCTGCAGGCTCGCCCGCGCTGCCAGGCCGCCGTCGGCGCACTGGCTGACGCCGTCGGCGAGGGCGAACAGATAGCCCTTGCTGGCGGCCAGTTCCGGGTTGGGCGTGACCAGGCGCAAGGCATCCTGGTTCTCTTCTCGAGGCCCGGTGGCACTGGCGTGGGCGAAACTCAGTTGCAGGCTCATGGCGCTGTCTCAGACCCGCGCCGCGGTGACGGCGGCCGAGCCCCAGGTGGTGCGCCAGCGTTGTTTCACGCCGTATAGGCCGAACCAGGCCAGCACGCCCAGGCTGGCGAACAGCCAAAGCCCCAGTTGATAGTCGCCGCTGTGCTGTTTGATCGCGCCAAGGCCGGCGGCCAGAAGGAAGCCACCAATACCACCGGCCATGCCGATCAAGCCGGTCATCACGCCGATTTCCTGGCGAAAACGCTGCGGTACCAGTTGGAACACTGCGCCATTGCCAGCACCAAGACCGAGCATGGCACTGACGAACAACGCCAGTGCCGCCACCGAGCTGGGCAGATTGAAACCGACCGCGGCAATACAGATGGCAGCCACCGTGTACATCGCCAGCAGGGTACGGATCCCGCCAAAACGATCGGCCAGAGCGCCACCCAGAGGGCGCATCAGGCTGCCGGCGAACACGCAGGCGGCGGTGTAGTAGCCGGCAGTGACCGGGCTCAGGCCGTACTGGTCGTTGAAGTAGCCGGGCAGGGCGCTAGCCAGGCCGATGAAGCCGCCAAAGGTGACGCTGTAAAAGAACATGAACCACCAGCTGTCGCGATCACCCAGGGCTTTGAGGTAATCGGCCATGGCCTTGGGCTTGGGTCGCTGCGGGGCATTGCGCGCGAGCAGGGCGAACAGCGCCAGGGTCAGCACCAGCGGTACCACGGCAAAGCCGAAGACATTGTTCCAGCCAAAACTGGCGGCCAGGACCGGCGCCAGCAGCGCGGCGAATACGGTGCCGGAGTTGCCCGCGCCGGCAATGCCCATGGCCTTGCCCTGGTGCTGGGCCGGGTACCACTGCGAGGCCAGCGGCAGGGAGACGGCAAAGGAAGCGCCGGCGACGCCGAGGAACACACCCAGCAGCAACGCCTGTTCATAGCTGTGTATGCCCAGGTTCCAGGCGCAGAACAGCGCAATGATGACGATCACCTGGCCAATCAGGCCGGCGGTTTTTGGTGACAGGCGGTCTACCAGGATGCCCATCACGAAGCGCAGGATGGCGCCGGCGAGGATCGGTGTGGCAACCATCAGGCCGCGCTGCTGGGTCGTCAGTTGCAGGTCGGTGGCAATCTGCACTGCGAGGGGGCCGAGCAGGTACCAGACCATGAAGCTCAGGTCGAAATACAAAAAGGCGGCGAACAGCGTGGGAATATGCCCGGACTTCCAGAAACTCGTATTCATCGAACACCTCGTTGAACGTTGCACTGCAGGTCGCGCCCTCAAGGGGCAGAAACGCAAAAGACGCCGCCTCCCGGCCCGCTGTTGCGAGGGGGATGCGACGTCTTTGTCGTGAAGGGGCAACCGCCGTTGGCTACCTGTGCGATAGATCCAGCAATATCCGGGCCAGCATCGCGGGGGCAAGTCGAATCGTCGCACCGCCGCTCCTACCGGTGGGAGCGGGCTTGCCCCGCGATCTAGGTGTCGAGCAAATCGCTCATGGCGATGATCTGCTCGGCCACCTGGATCAGCTTCTGCTGCTTGCTCATGGCCTGACGACGCATCAGGGTGTAAGCCTGTTCTTCGTTGCAGTTCTTCATTTTCATCAGTAGCCCCTTGGCCAGCTCGATGCGCTTGCGCTCGGCCAGTTGCTGGTCGCGGGCTTGCAGCTGGGCCTTGAGTGCCTGGTCGCTTTCGAAACGGGCCATGGCCACGTCG
>JBOICD010000315.1:0-4770 GCA_050739855.1 Pseudomonas sp. | reverse complement strand
AACAGCGCCAGCAAGTCATGATGGTCATCCTCCAGCGGTATTTCGTCCTGCTCTGGCAACCACGACACATCGGCGACCAGCAGCTGGTCTTTCTGCACTTCGAATGGCCCGACGCGAAAACGCCGGATACCCTCGACACGAATGCCGAGCAGGCCGTTGTCCTGCTGCTGAAAGTCGCGAATCACCGCCTCGCAACCTATCTGGGAAAAACCTGTTGGCGCGCTGCCAACCTGGTGACCTTCAAGAATGCACACAACACCGAAGCCACCGCCCTGCTTCATGATGCGGCCGATCATGTCCAGATAGCGCGCCTCGAAAATCTGCAGATCGAGAAAGCAGCCTGGAAACAACACGGTATTGAGCGGAAACAGCGGTAAGGTCATTGCAACTCCTCAAGCAACCAGGCTGACCGCCAGCGGCAGGAACACCGCCGTGGCAACGCCCATCAGGCTCATCGCCAGGGCCGCGAAGGCCCCGCATTCATCACTTTCCTGCAGGGCCACCGAAGTGCCCACTGCGTGAGCGGTTACGCCCAGCGCCATGCCCCGCGCCTCCGGGCTGTGCACACCACACCGCGACAGCAATCCAGGGCCGAAGATCGCGCCAATCACCCCGGTGATCAACACGAACACCGCCGCCAGGGCGGCCACGCCACCGATCTGCTCAGCCACCAGCATGGCGATCGGCGAAGTCACCGACTTGGGCGCCATGGTCATCAGGATCATGTGCTCGGCGCCAAACCACCAGCCCAGCAGCAGACAAGCACCCGTCGCGACGACCCCTCCGATTACCAGCGTAGTAAAGGTCGGCCAGAACAGCTGGCGAATCCGCCGCAGATTGAGATAAAGCGGCACCGCCAGCGCCACAGTCGCCGGCCCCAGAAGGATACTCATGATCTCGGTACTTTTGCGGTACTCGCTGTAAGTCAGACCACAGGCGAGCAGTACGCCAATGACGACCAGCATCGACACCAGCACCGGCTGGAGGAAAATCCAGCGGGTCTTCTCGTAGGCAGCCAGCACCAGTTGGTACGCCCCAAGCGTAATGCCGATCCCGAACAATGGATGGTGAATGACCGCGTCCAGTGCGCCGCTCCAGTCCAGGCTCATGGCTGCTCCTCACGCTTGATCTGACGGGCGATGAGCTTTTGCATCAGCGCCCCGACAAAGGCCAGGGTGACCAGCGCCGAAATCACCAGGGCACCGACGATGGCCCAGAAATCCGCAGCAATATCGGCGGCGTAGACCATCACGCCCACCGCTGGCGGCACCAGCAGCAACGGCAGGTAGCGCAACAGGCTATTGGCCGCTTCACTCAGCGGCGCGCCCACTTCACCGCGCACCATGAGGAACACCAGCAGCAACAACAGGCCGATGATCGGCCCGGGCAAGATAGGCACAAACAAGTGATTAATCGCCGTCCCAAGCAATTGAAACAACACCAGCCAGGTCAAACCACGCAACAGCATAAGTATCTCCTTCGGGCCTGGCGGCCATTATAAGCACGCTAACGACTTGCCTATAACCTGATATTCGCCGAAAACTTGCCGACTTGACCGCTTTGAACAGGCGTGCTGATCTTAGCCATTCGAATCTGCCGAAGTCATAAGAAAACCAAAAACACCTGGAGAGTCACGATGCCCTATGTACCTGTTGCAGAGCTTTCGCAGTACGTTGGAAAGGAACTGGGATGTTCCGAATGGCTGACCATCGATCAAGACCGCATCAACCTGTTTGCCGAAGCCACTGGCGACTTTCAGTTCATCCATGTCGACCCTGTGAAGGCGGCAAAAACGCCATTTGGCAGCACCATCGCCCACGGTTTTCTCACCCTGTCGCTGATCCCCAAACTCATGGAAGGCATTCTGGTCCTGCCGGAAGGCCTGAAGATGGTCGTCAACTACGGCCTGGATAGCGTGCGCTTCATTCAGCCGGTGAAGGTCAACAGCAAGGTACGACTCAAGGTTGGCCTGAGCGACGCCACCGAAAAAAAGCCTGGGCAATGGCTGCTCAAGATCACCGCCACCCTGGAAATCGAAGGCGAGGAAAAGCCCGCCTACATCGCCGAGCCGCTGACACTCTGCTTCGTCTGAGGCCGCCCTGCACTGAAACAGCCTCTGCGGCTGTTTCAGTCTGCACATTGTGCGGCATACTCGGGGCCTTACCCGTCCGGACCCCGTCATGCGCCCACTTGTTCCTCTTGCCCTGACCTTGCTGCTCGCCGCCTGTGGCGATGGCGAACCGCTGTCTCCAGCTGATGCCCGCCTGCCCGATGGCGGCCGCTTCCGGGGCCAGGTCGTCGATGGCCTGCTGCAAGGCGAAGGACGCATCGATTACCCCAACGGCAGTTGGTATGCCGGCAACTTCCAGAACGGCCAGTGGCACGGCCAGGGCGAGTGGCATGGCAGCAATGGCGAGGTCTACCGTGGCCAGTTCCAGCAGGGCCTGTTCCATGGCCTGGGCACCCTGATAACTCCGGGCAGCAGCTATACCGGCAGCTTCAAACTGGGCCGTCGCGATGGCGAGGGCACCCTGAAAGAAACCGGCCTGTTGTACCGCGGCCAGTTCAAAGACGACCAATACAATGGCGCCGGGCATCTGGAGCTGGCCGACGGCAGCCAGTACCAGGGCCTGTTTGCCCGCGGCAAACCCAATGGCGAAGGCATCCGCAGCGACGCCAGCGGCAACCAGTTCAGCGGTCGCTTCGTCAACGGCCAGCTCGAAGGCAGCGGCACCTTCAATAGCGCCGAAGGCGACCAGTACATCGGCGCCTTTCGTGACAATCACCTGGAAGGCCGCGGCCGCTACGAAAGTACCGACGGTGATGTCTGGATCGGCCACTTCAAGGACGGCACACTCAACGGCAAGGGTGAGCTGATCGGCGCCGATGGCAGCCACTACAAGGGCAACTTTGTCGAATGGCGCTTCTCCGGCAAGGGCCGCCTGCAACTGGCGGACGGCAGCCTCTATGTCGGCGGTTTCGAAAACGACACCTACCAGGGGCCTGGCCGTCTGACCTTGAACGATGGCAGCAGCCAGAGTGGTTACTGGGTCAATGGCCAGCGCGTGCGCGACGAGCAGGGCCGCCTGTTACCCGACCCGCTGGAGCTGGCCTTGCTCAATCAAGGTCGCCTGCTGGAGCAGGCCCTGGCCAAGGTGCCGGCATCGACGCCGGAAATCGAACTGTACAGCCTGGCCCTGGCTGGCGACGGCAAGCAAAGCGTGTTTCTGCGCGAAGCCGACTATGTCAGCAACTTGCTCAAGAGCCGCTTTGGCGCGGTGGGCCAGATCAGCCTGGTCAATCACCGCGACCACCTGGATGACCGAGCGCTGGCCACCCGCGAGAACCTTGCCCGGGCGGCGCAAACCCTGGCCGAGCGTAGCGGCCCCGAAGACCTGCTGTTCATCTACCTGACCAGCCATGGCAGCCACGAGCACGAACTGGTGCTGGACCTGCCGCGCATGCAACTGGCCGACCTGCCCGCCGACGCCCTGGCCAGTGCCTTGGCGCCATTAAAAGATCGCCACAAGGTGATCGTCATCTCGGCGTGCTACTCGGGGGGGTACATCGACGCACTCAAGGACAACATGACCCTGATCATGACGGCCTCACGCGCTGACCGTGTATCTTTTGGCTGTTCTGAAGAAGCCGACTTCACCTACTTCGGTGACGCGTTGTTCGCCCAGGCCCTGAACCAGACCGACAACCTGCGCCAGGCCTTCGAACTGGCCAGCGCCAGCGTTGCCGGGCGCGAAGCGGCAGAAGGCTTCGAAGCGTCCGAGCCGCAGATCTGGGCGCCCGCCGAGGTGCTCGCACACTGGCAGCGGCTGCGCCAGCACCAGGCACGCAAAGCGTTGCAGAGCAATGCGGACAAGCAGACTGGACATGCAAAAAATGCCAGTACCCACTAAGCTGACTGTATCAAGGGAGAGACATCATGTACTTGACGCCTCAGCATATCCTGCTTGCCGGAGCCACCGGACTCACCGGTGAACATCTACTCGATCGGCTGCTCAACGAGCCTACGGTCAGCCGAGTACTGGCCCCTACCCGCCGGCCATTGGCCGAACACCCGCACCTGGAAAACCCGGTCGGCGATCCAGCACTGTTCCTGCCGCAGCTGGCCGGTCGTGTCGATATCGCCTTCTGCTGCCTGGGTACCACGATCAAACAGGCCGGCTCCGAGCCCGCCTTCCGCGCTGTCGACCTGGACATGGTCGTGGCCTTCGGCAAGCGTGCCCGGGAGATGGGCGCACGCCATCTGCTGGTAATCAGCGCCTTGGGCGCCGACCGCAGATCGCCGATTTTCTACAACCGGGTCAAGGGTGAGATGGAATACGCGCTGAAGGCCCAGGACTGGCCGCAACTGACGATTGCCCGACCTTCGCTGCTACTCGGTGACCGGCCGGAACCACGCCTGGCCGAACGGTTTGCCGGCCCCCTGTCGAAGCTGATTCCCGGCAAGTACCGTGGCATCGAAGCTTGTCAGCTGGCCCGGGCGCTGTGGCGTCTGGCGCTGGAAGAACAGGATGGCATTCGCATTGTCGAGTCCGACGAGCTGCGCAAGCTCGGGAAATAATCGCGGGGCAAGCCCGCTCCCACAGGTTTTGCACAACCCCTGTGGGAGCTGATTCCCGGCAAGTACCGTGGCATCGAAGCTTGTCAACTGGCCCGGGCGCTGTGGCGTCTGGCGCTGGAAGAACAGGATGGCATTCGCATTGTCGAGTCCGACGAGCTGCGCAAGCTCGGGAAATAATCGCGGGGCAAGCC
>JBOICD010000314.1:0-4773 GCA_050739855.1 Pseudomonas sp. | reverse complement strand
GGGCATGTACTTGTCGATGCGCTGGGTGTTCGCCGCGATGCGCAGGGGTGGCCAGCCTTCGTGGTCGAGGAGGGCGGGGTTGCTGAACGAGGGGGCGATGAGTAGGCCCTCGCCACGCCAGTGCAACAGCCTACCGCCGACGCCCAGGTATTGGATTTTGGGCTCGGCCACGTTGTGCGTGTCGGTGATGTCCAGCGCCTGCGCGTTGGTGTAGAGCCCGAGCAGCACAAGCAGGAATCCGCTGAGCAGCTTACCCATGATGGGCCTCCAATGGGCTATTGCCAGACCTCGAGCATGATTGCCCCGCGATTGTTCCAGTACATCGGTGCCGCGTCGTTGGCGAACACATCGAGCCTGCCGGTAGCCGGCGCGCGCCAGCCTTCGGCCCAGCGGCTGCCGTCGCCGATGGGGAAGAGGCTGGCCTCGGCCTGGTCGATCGCGCCTACCAGGGTGAACCAGCGCGCACCGTCCATGTTACAGCGCAGGTTGCCCTTTACCCAGTTCAGGAAGGAGCGGTCATAGCCGTTGGCGTCGCAACTGATCCAGGCGTCGCGCCAGGTGCCAGTGGCGCGGAAGTAGTAGCGTGCCCCTTGCACCAGGCTCACATCAGTTTTCACCCAGCGTTCGCAACAGCAGATCGCCTGGCGCGCCAGCAACTGTGACGCGCCCTGGGGCGGTTGCACAGCTTGGTCGTTCATCGCGTCCTACCGATTGAAAGGGTTGAACTTGCTGATCACGTCGGCGGTCTGGTCGAGCCAGCCAATGATCTTCATGTCCCTGGACAGCGAGGTCGGTGGGTGGGAGATGAGCGAGTCGAGCTGGATCAGCCGCTGGAAATCGACCTGGACAGGGCCGTTGCGCGGCGTCACGCCGTCGCCGTGATAGAACTGCACATTGGCCCGCTGCATGATGTTGATCACCTCCTGGGCGATCAGGCCGTAGGTAATCGTGGTGGGGTGGATGCCATCCAGGCTGAAGAGCCCGCCTTCCTGCCGCCCTTCGGGGCAGGAGGCGAAGAAGCGCGAATTGGGCACCGGTTGCAGGGCTTTGAGTGCCGGAGGCAGTTCGTAAGGCGTCCACCACGTCGGCCGGGCCAGTATGCTGCTGATGTAACGGCGCGCCGCCAGGCGATCGAGCATGCCGGCGATATCCAGCACGTACCAGTCCTTGCCGGCCTTGCGCTTTTGTCTCACGGCATCGGCGATCACGTTGTTATATTGGTCGACCGCGCTGTCGATGGTGCGGGCCTGGTTCTCGGTGATGTTCGGGTCGCGCGCGGCGCTGAACTGCTGGTCGCTGATCCACGGGCGGGTGTAGTAAGGGAAGTAGCGCGAGGTGCTCTCCACCTGCCGGTCCACCCCGCGTGCCACGGGTGCGATGGTGACATGGGGGACATTGATGAGGATGACGTGCTGCGCATTGATCCTGTCTATCTGCTGGACCAGGAGCTGGTACTCCGCCTCGAAATGGGTAGGTCGCCAGACCGTGTAGCTGTTCTTCACGGGGTCAAGCTTGTTGTAACCGGTATCGCTCCATTTGACCTTCAGGTGGGTAACCGAACCCAGCACGTTGTTCGCGCCCAGGAACACCACCAGGGTCTCGATGCCTGGTGTTGTCGAATTGCCGTCGCTGCCTGGGAGGGCGCCTTGTTCGCCCAGTTTCACCGCGGCATCGAGGACCGTATCACCGTCTTCCATGGAGCTGTAGACGCCAAGGGCTGCCCTGATGTTGGCGTTTTCGACGACCTGCGAAAACACATTGTCCTTGGGCTTAGCCATGTCAGCCTTGAGGTTTTTCGCGGTCCGGTCCAGCGCGTCGCGCACGTCCCAGCCATAGACTGCGAGATTGTGCATGATCGATCGGGTTACCGGTACCTTGGCACCGGCACCGCGCTCCCAGTAGTCCTCGATCAACGCCATCTGGTGGCGCAGCTCGATGGCTGCAAAGGGCGCCTCCAGCAGATTGATCTCCTTGCCGAACTTCAGTTCGAGCGAGCGCAGCAAATACTCGATGTTTAGCGGCAGGCCGCCGAAGCCATCGTAGAGGGGGAAGCGGAAACTGGGATCGCAGCCAGCCTCATAGGCGACGATCTTGGGCCAACTGAGGCGGGTGTTGTGTATCGCGCCGCTTTGAAAGCCGTGGGTGACCGAGTCGCCAATAGTCACCAGCTTGTTCAGGCTTTTGCCTGCAACGGGTTTGAGCTTGACAGCGATACCCAGGGTTGGGTCCGCATCCGGTTCTCGGGCATCCATGCGCACGTCGACATCGTCAGGTGTCTCGGGGGCTCTTTTGTTCGCGGGAACCTTGCTGGCCATGGCTCAACTCCTCGGGTTGAAGAAGATCGGCCAACAGCAAAATGGGGGATCATTGAATGAGGGTCTAGACAGTCGTTTCGATCTTGTCAAACCCGCCTGCTTGACGTGTTTCAGCGTTGATACAGTTGAGCTGGATGGGAGGGTTGCGCTGTGTCAGGAACGTCTTTAAAGACTATCCGGATCCCCGAAAAACATCTGAATCCGCGACCGCAACCAGCGCTCACCCGGATCATTGTCCTGCGACCCACGCCAGGCCATGTGCAGCTCGAAACTCTGCACCTCAAGCGGTGGCTCCTCGGCACGCAAGCCACCAGCGGCTGTCAGCACCTCGGCGGTGTAGTCGGGCACGGTGGCGAGGATGTCGGTGCCGGTCAGCAGGCTACCCAGCCCGTTGAACTGCGGCACTGCCAGGACCACATGACGCTTGCGCCCGAGTTTTTCCAGGATTTCGTCCATAAAGCCGCCCAGGTCGCCGGCAAAGGACACCAATGCATGGGGGCGGGCGCAGAAATCGTCGAGGCTCAGGCTGCCCGGCATGCTGTCGGCGCGCAGCACTTTGGGTTTGCTGCAGCGCAGCACTTTGCGCTTGGCGTTGGCGGGCAGGTCGCTGGTCCAGCTGACACCGACCGAGATCTCACCACTGGCCAGCAAGGCCGGCATCAACAGGTAGTTGACCCGCCGTACCACCAGGACCACGCCCGGTGCTTCGGCGCGTATGCGCTTGAGCAGTTGCGGCAGCAGGGCGAACTCGGCGTCGTCCGACAGGCCGATGCGAAACACGGTGGTGCTGGTGGCCGGGTCGAAGTCGGCGGCACGGCTGACTGCGGTGGAGATCGAGTCCAGGGCCGGGGACAGCAGGGCGAAGATTTCCACGGCGCGTGCCGAAGGCTCCATGCTGCGACCCGTACGCACGAACAGTGGGTCGTCAAACAGATTGCGCAGACGCGACAACGCGGCGCTGATCGCCGGCTGGCCGAGAAACAGCTTTTCGGCGGCGCGGGTCACGCTACGTTCGTGCATCAACGTCTCGAAGACGATCAGCAGGTTCAGGTCGACGCGACGCAAGTCGTTACGGTTCATCGGCTCGGCTTCACTGGACGTTTTGGGGCAGGGGTGAATCTTAAGGGTAAAGACTGCTACCCTGCACCGCATAATTTGCTGCCAGCGGCATTACCAGCAATCAATGACAGGCATGTTGACTATTAATGGCCACGGATGGTCTAACCGCAAAAGCCCGGATAGAGTTCAGGGTATTAGAGGTTCACTAGGCGAGGTTTGCGATGTCCCGCATGATCCGTTTCCACAAATTTGGCCCGGCCGAGGTGCTCAAGATCGAAGAGCAGGTCGCGCCGCAGCCGGCTGCCGGCGAGGTGCAGATTCGCGTTGAAGCGATCGGCATCAGTTGGTACGACGTGCTCTGGCGCCAGAACCTGGCGCCGTCCCAGGCACGCTTGCCAGCCGGCATGGGCCATGAAATGGCGGGCGTGGTCAGCGCGGTAGGCGAGGGTGTCGACGATCTGGAAGTGGGTGACAAGGTGGCCAGCTTTCCCGCCGCCAGCGCCAACGACTACCCGGTGTACGGCGAGGTCATCGTGTTGCCGCGCAGCGCCGTGACCCGCTACCCGCAGGTCCTCACCCCGATCGAAGCCAGCGTGCATTACACGCCGCTGCTGATGGCTTATTTCGCCTATGTCGACCTGGCCCGGGCCAAGGCCGGGCAGACCGCCCTGGTCACCGATGCCAGCCACTGCGCGGGCCCGGCTTTCGTGCAGATGGGCAAGGCGCTGGGCCTGAAGGTTTTCGCTGCGACCAAGGATGCCGATGAGCGCGACTACCTGCTTTCGCTAGGCGCCGAGAAAGTCATCGTCACCGAGGAGCAGGACCTGCTCATGCAGGTCAACAAGTACACCGGCAACCGTGGCGTCGATATGGTCCTCGATGGCCTGGGTGGTCCGCAGATGTCGTTGCTCGGCGATGTTCTGGCGCCGCGGGGCAGCCTGGTGCTGTATGGCTTGCAGGGTGGTAACCAGACACCGTTCCCGGCGTGCGCGGCGTTTCAGAAGAACATCCAGTTCTTCGTGCATTGCATTGGTAACTTCACCGGCAAACCGGAGCTGGGTATCAGCCAGGACCAGGTGGCGTTGCAGCGGGCACTGCGTGACATCAACCAGTTCACCGCTGACAAGCTGCTGACCCCGCAAATCATCAAGATTTATCCCTTCGAACGTGTTGTCGAGGCGCATCGCTACATGGACGAATGCCCATGCGGTGGACGCCTGGTGCTGGAAATAGCCAGCGCCTGAGGTTGCAGGCAGAAACAAGCCCGAGCGGTGCTCGTAATGCTGTTCACTTAGGTAGGAGCGAGCTTGCCTCGCGATGCGATTTGCCTGACAAAACGCAATCGCGGGACAAGCCCGCTCCCACCGGGCTTGCCCCGCTTCTCTTAAGTGAACAGCAT
>JBOICD010000313.1:0-4783 GCA_050739855.1 Pseudomonas sp. | reverse complement strand
CTTCGTACCAGTCAGGGTATTCACGGAAGATATTGCAGAGATTGTTCTGATCCCTGGGTGGCGCGGTGGCGCAGCCAGTCAAGATCACAACCATCAGCATCAGTGCCCAAACCCGCCCTTGTTTCATCCATCGCCCCAGCAAAAAAATGAGGGCATTAGTTGCCCTTCGTATATAACGCAGAACTCTATGATGGCCTGCGCCTTGGCAGGGTCACCTGCCCCGCGCGGTTGATTTGTAACGCGAGCCCGGCTGCAGTTTGCTCGATTTTCAAGCAAAGAGACTGCATCAGCGCAACGAATCTTCAGAATTTCCCGATTCCCTGTGGCGCAGCAAACAGTCCTGCTCCATTCCAGTTCCCCAGGCCAGATCCTGACCTTGTCCACCCTGCACGAAATCGACAATGCCCGACACTTGGTCGAAGTGGCCTTGAGCAAGGTTCAATCGCAACACTGAGGTATCTATAGGCGAGCGCCAGCGTTGCTGAGGCAGGGCTGGCAGCTTAGGGCGTAGTGCATGCCGGGAGAGAATGGATGAACGAAGACTCGATTGGAGCCAGCAATACAGGTTTAAAAACAACAGGTGTCGGGGTATTCGGAGAAGGCGCGAGCGGGACGGCCGCTGAACGCCTGTTCCGGGTTGAGCCTGGGCACAACGCCGATTTTGTTCTGGAGCAAGCGGCTCTGCTAATGAGTTGTGTGAACAAACTTACCCAGCATGTTTTGTTTGAGCAGGATGAGGCGATGATTTGTGCAGCGCACTACCTAAGCGGGATGGCCAAGGCGATGGTTGAGGATTTGGCGCATGGGATGATGGTGGGGTGTTCGGACAACATCAACGATGCGAGTTGATGTTTTTCTCCGTTCCCATAGCAGCTTGATTTCGATTGGGGGTATATGAGTAAGGGTGCCGTGATCCGGCTTGTGCTGGTGACTCCTGCGCTGCTGACCCGTCTCCCCAAAGAGAGCGTCGCCGACAAAGAGCTTTCGGCACTCCTGGCAGGTAACCAGCTCGTTCCTATCGTGCACAAACGACGTATGAAGCTCTCCGCAATGTCAGCCCCTTGCTCGCCTCCCGAAGCGGCCTGGACACTGCCGAAGATTCAATGGCGGTGGTTGCGGCAAAAATCGCCGAGCGGGTCGCGCTCCAGCTCTATTGTCCACACAGGTTCGCCATTCAGATGTGGCTGTTCGGAAAAATGCGCTCTAACCCTTCGGTCAACCAGATCTGCCTCCGGCAGGCCGGTTGGCTCCAACGTTAGTGTCCGCTTTTGGCTGCCCCTGCTGACAGCCAGACGCGGTCATTTGCGCGTTAGTATCATTCGACACAAGGTTGGAATACACCCCCATCGTCAGCGCGGGGTAACCAGGCAGGATGCACCAACCGCTGTCGCCCGGCGTAACTGCGACATGACGTTCCCCGCCGTAATCACCGCTGTAGGCGACATTGGGCAGCTGCTCGCGGCCAGCGCCTCTGCGACCCAGGTATTGCAGGTATAAAACAGCGAATAGCTACCCTCGGCCTGGTAGAACCGGCTCTCTCCATACAGGCCAGGCCCGAGCACCGCCAAGGCGCCCGTCGCTGAGTGGGTGAAGGTCCCGGCCACGAACGCGAGCAGTCGCCGGTAGCCGTCCTCGGTCACCCGCACCTCGATGACCTCGCTTGCGACGAAATGCCGTCTGGGGTCCCCGTCAATCTTGACCGCATGCAGCACGGTTGCCGTCGACCCGAACAAGGCTCGCAGGGCGAGGCTCAAGGTGGCCTGTGGGGCTCGGTAAAAGTCCTCGTCACCCCAGCCGAACTCAACGAAGTCGCCGTCGCCGAACTCATCGGCCAGTGCGGGATGTACCTGAAGTAGATCGGGGCGCGCAATTGCCAACCCGGTATGCAGGCCATGATTCACTACATAGAAGGACCGCCAATCGTCACCCTCGCCCCTTGGCGGGTCCGACGCGGTAGCGCAGCCGAACAGCGTCAGGATCAGGGCCAGCACTACAATGCGCATGCACAAGGATTTGGAGGCTCGCTAACGAACGTGGAAAACCCCGGCAGGGGTGGGTGCTATTTACAAGCATAGAAGCTGGCTCGCACCATCAAGCAGGCATCCATGGGCAATCGCGGCAGGCAGAAATCGGCCAAAAGCAGCCTTCGGAATAATGTGCTGAACTCTGCACCACCCAGACTACGAATGCGAGAAATGCTTTGGAACCTAATTCAACGCCTGACCCGGTCGAAACAGCTGGACAACTGAGGTCCCGACGAGAGGCGATGCAAGCTGAGGCGGCATCGTTACTCGGACAGATGCTCTTCGCATTCTCTTACATTGATGTGAATTTAGGGCTCTGTTTAGCGTGGTTGGACAACGGCAAAAAATTGGAAATAATATCGAATTCGATCGAAGGGCAGAGTATCCATACGAAACTCGAAACGCTTTCGACGCGAGTCACAGAGAGGTTACCGGCCGGCTCCGAACATCGTGCGGCCTATGAACGCTGGATTGAGCGTGTGCACGCAGCTCGGGTGCAGCGCAATCAGATGGTCCACGGCCGATGGGGTGTCGAGACCCACCGTCACAAGATCGTCAATGTCATTGGACTTCCCTCCGGTGCGCAGCAATGCTTTGAATACAGCCTTGCGGAGTTGGCCGCGTTCAACAAAGAGTTGTGTGCATTAGAGCGAGAGCTAGCCAGACTACGAACACACTGGCCCCTCTAGACGGCTCGCCTGAAAGAGGCGGAATCACCGACTTGAGTGTCTAGCGAAAACTGAGGATCCGGCACCAGCACGGACGCGTTAGCCGCCGCGTCGACAGGCTTTCTCAACGTCTGCTCTCGGGATACAGCTACTTCCGCTTTGGGTCGATAGTGGTCATCCACGACCGGCAGCTTTCGGTCGGCAGATTCAGTTCGCGGGTGGCCGCTTTCGCCCCATGGCGGGCGGTGATAGCCGGATGCTTCCGGCCCAATATCGCTGGACGGCCTCTACCCGGAGCTACTATTTATTGATGATCCACATCCAAAGCGTGGTCTCTCCATTTTTGGGCTGACAACGAGAAATCATATGGTGTGCGACACTCGAGGTATGCCACTGCTCTTCATTCTACCCGCCGGGCAAGCTAACCATTCACCTCTTGCCCAATCCTTGCTTGATTGCGTCCTCATTCTCTTCGAAGGAGGCATGGTCTCGTAAACGATGCAGCAAATAGATAGTGGACCTGATGACGGCAAACAGAATCGGCCTGATAGGGTATGGAGACAGTCGAAACACGCATCGGTCGTCCGCGCCAGCTGTATACCGGTTTGAAGACACGCGACTATCCGGCCTGTTCAGACCCATAAAAGATCATAGTGCCACTGCCTGACACCAGGTAACACCATGACCCCGAGCGCCAGGGACCGGCGCTCCACTCCCCCGTTGCGCCCCCCTCATATAGCCCCGCTCACAAAGCATTTATTTCAGCAATATCACGCACCACCTGATCTGCAGAGCGGTCGAACATCGCCTGCTCCTGCGCATCCAGAGACAACTCGATCACCCGCGCAACCCCCTCCTCTGCCAGCACACAGGGGACACCCATGGCAATACCTGTGCGCCCGTACTCGCCCTCGAGAATCGCGACCGTCGGCAAAATGCGGTTTCGCCCATTGGCGATAGCATCCACCATCTGTGCAATAGCCACGCCCGGCGCATCGCAGGCGCTCCCCACCTTCTTCAAACCCAGAATCTCGCCGCCACCCTGACGTGTGCGCTGCACAATCCGCTCTATCTGCTGATTGGACAGGAAGTGAGACAGCGGCACCGAACCGACCGCACAGTAGCGCATCAGCGGCACCATGCTATCGCCATGCCCTCCCAGCACCAGCGCGGTGATATCCCGGGCAGAAAACCCTGTTTCCTCGGCAATGAAACACTTCATGCGCGCGGTATCCAGCACCCCCGCCTGCCCGAACACCCTGTTGCGTCCCAGCCCACTGAGACTGCAAGCCCGGTAGGTCAGCACGTCGACCGGGTTCGACACCACCAACACCGTCGCCGCCGGAGCATGACGATTGATATCCCGCATGATGCTATCGAGAATTGGCAGATTGATACTCAATACATCCTGACGCGACTGACCAGGCTTGCGGGGCACACCCGCGGTAATCACCACCAGGTCAGAATCCTGCAGCAATTCGGCATTGGACCCACCGCAAACCCTGGTATCAGAACCTGACTCAACTGCCGCCTGCCAGACGTCCAGCGCCTTGCCCTGTGCCAACTCACCCTGCACATCAATCAACATCAACTCACGGCAGAACTCTTCCCGGGCGATGATCTGAGCCGCCGCCTCACCCACCATACCGGCACCCACAATTGATAGCTTGTTCACCTCACACCTCCCCGTGGCTCGCGCCACCAGCAACACGCCCGCCTATACAGAGAAGTATTACCCGCGAATACTAAAAGGCCACCCGAAGGTGGCCTTTAGTTGTTTTACCTGCTTTTCGCCATTCCCATGGCGGCATTACTTTAGCCTCTGATAACCCCCATAGGCCGAGCCGTGCGGCCTTAGCGGACTGCTCCAGGTCTATCGCAGCCCTTTGCCATCGTCCGCTGTCCTTCATGGCCGGCAGCTATCGACCCAGGATGGGTGAAAACGCGTTCCAGGTTTTGAGGCATGCGTTCCTACGCGAAATCTACTGACGATCAGCAGCTCAGGGGACCGTAAATTTACGTAGGAACGCGATTTTTCAAGAGATTCGGATTCACCGGGACGATCAAAAACGTTTTCACACATCCTGGACC
>JBOICD010000312.1:0-4787 GCA_050739855.1 Pseudomonas sp. | reverse complement strand
ACAGATCGCCGCCGGTATCACCACCGCCAGCAACGGCGGGAAGCCGAACACCTGGCTCGATGGCCCGAGCAAGTCCTGGGCGATACGGAACACGAAGCCCACCAATACACCGGTAAAGACCCGCTGTCCCAGGGTCACCGAACGCAGCGGACCAAAGATGAACGAGATAGCCATCAGCACCAGCGCCGCCGTCACCATCGGCTGCAGGACCTTGGTCCAGAACGCCAGCCAGTAACGGGCGTTGTTCAAGCCCTGGTCAGACAGGTAGTGGATGTACTGCCACAGCCCGCTGATCGACAGGGATTCAGGCGCCAGCACCACGGTATTGAGCAGTTGCGGCGTGACGGTGACATCCCAGCGCTCTGCAGGCGCCTTGACCACTTCGGTGTGATCGCCACGGAAATACGTGGTGGTCACGTCGCTCAGCTGCCAGTGATCTTCCTGGTACTGGGCACGACGCGCAAAGCTGGAGGTGACCAGATGACGCTCGTTGTCGAAGCGATAGCGGGTCACGCCATACAACAGGCCATTGGGCTGAACCGAGTTGATGTGCACGAACTCTTCACCCTGGCGATGCCACATGCCGCGCTTGGAACTCTGCGCCTCGCCGCTGCCCTGAGCCAGCGAACGATCGGCCTGGGCCTTGTTCTCGGTCACAGGTGCCAGGTATTCGCCAATCAGGATACCGGCCAGCATCAGCACCAGCATCGGCTTCATCACCGCCCAGACGATGCGTCCGATCGACACCCCGGCAGCGCGCATGATGGTCAGCTCACTGCTGCTGGCAAGGCTGCCCAGGCCGATCAGGCAGCCGATCAGGGCGGCCATCGGCAGCATGTCGTAGAGACGCCGCGGCGCGGTCAGCAGCACGAAATTACCGGCATCCCACAAGGTGTAGCTGTCGCTGATGTCGCCCATCTCGTCGATGAAAGCGAACAACGACGCCAGGCCCAGGATGATCCCGAGCACGGCAAGAATGGCCAGCAGTACGCTCTTGCCGATGTAACGGTCGAGCTTAACCATGGGCCACCTCCGCACGACGCGCGGCACGCTTGAGGCGTAGCGGCTCCCAATACATCAGCCCAAGGCCGATGAGCAGGAACAGGCCATGAACCCACCACATCCCCAGACCGATCGGCAACTTGCCTTTTTCCAGGGCGCCACGTACAGCGATCAGCATGGTCAGGTACGCCATATACAGAAGAATGGCCGGCAGCAGCTTGAGGAAACGGCCTTGACGGGGATTGACCCGTGACAGCGGCACCGCCAGCAGGGTTACCACGAATACCAGCAACGGCAACGACAGGCGCCATTGCAGCTCGGCGCGCTCACGTCGGCCATCGCTGCCAAACAGTTCGGAGGTCGGGATAGCCTCGCGATCAGTGATTTCCTCACTGACTTCAGGCTTGGGCAACAGCACGCCATAGGTGTCGTACTTGATCGCGCGGTAATCGGCCTGCCCCGGATTACCGTCATAACGGTAACCGTTCTCCAGAATCAGGTAGCGGTTGCCGTCGGCACCGACTTCCTGGCGACCTTTTTCAGCGACCAGCACCGAAGGCGCACGCTCCTTGGTCTTGTCCGAGGAGAAACGCTTCTCGGAAATGAACACACCCGCCAGGTTGCCGCGGTCTTCGGACAATTGCTCGGTGTAGGTCACGCGGGAGCCATCGCGCAGGGTCTGGAATCGCCCTGGTACCAGGGTATCGAATTCGGTCAGGGCGTCCTGCTGGTTGATGATCTGCGCTACCTGGGTAACCCCCTGCGGCGCCAGGCCCAGGCTCAACCAGGCGACCAGCAAGGCCACCAGGGCGGCCGGCGCCATGGTCATGCCCAGCAGACGCTGCTGGCTCATGCCGGTGGCCGACAGCACGGTCATCTCGCTCTCCAGGTACAGCCGGCCGTAGGCCAGCAGGATCCCCAGGAACAAGCCCAGCGGCAGGATCAACTGCAGGAACCCCGGCAGGCGATAGCCCATGATCAGAAACAGCACACCCGGGTCGAGTATGCCCTGGGCCGCCTGGGCCAGGTATTTGATGAAGCGCCCGCTCATGATGATCACCAGCAGCACGGCGCTGACGGCACTCAAGGTCACCAGGACCTCGCGGGACAGATATCGGAAGACGATCAAACCAGACACTCCTGGGTTGTCAGGCTCGGACAGCCAAACAAAGAATCCATAACAGCCAAGATAGTTGCTGACCCGCCAGAGCGAACCCGCACAAAAGTTGGCGCATTATCCTGTGATTGGCCGTGCCTGTCACTGGCGATGCACAATGCTTCATTAACGGGGTTGTCAGGTCGGTCCGAGCAGGCTCAAACTGGCGGCTTTCTCACTGGCACGCGACCACGCGGCCAGCTCGCTTAAAGTGCCTGCACAGACAGCGCACAAAGACAGATCATTCGGGGAACCTGACATGGAACTGGTTGTAAAAAGCGTAGCCGCTGCATCCTTGAAAACCGCCACACTGGTGCTCGCAGTAGCGGAAGGCCGCAAACTCGGCGCCAGCGCCAAGGCCATCGACGAAGCCTGCAGCGGCGCCCTCAGTGCCGTGCTCAAGCGTGGCGATCTGACCGGCAAGCTGGGCCAGACCCTGCTGCTGCAAAGCCTGCCCAACCTCAAGGCCGAGCGCGTGCTGCTGGTCGGCACCGGCAAAGACAGCGAGCTGGGCGATCGCAGCTGGCGCAAAGTGGTTGCCAGCGTGCTGGCGGTGCTCAAGGGCCTCAACGGCAGCGACGCGGTACTGGCGCTGGACGATGTCGCCGTCAGCGGCCGCGATGCCTTTTATGGCAAGTCGCGCCTGCTGGCCGAAACCCTGCTCGACGGTGAGTACGTCTTCGACCAGTTCAAGAGCAAGAAGGCCGAACCCCGCGCCCTGAAGAAAATCACCCTGCTGGCCGACAAGGCCGGTGCCGCCGACGTCGAGCGCGCGGTCAAGCACGCCAGCGCGATTGCTGCCGGCATGAGCTTTGCCCGCGACCTGGGCAACCTGCCACCCAACGTCTGCCACCCAAGCTACCTGGCCGAGCAGGCCAAGGGCATGGGCAAAGCCTACAAGGGCCTGAAAGTCGAAGTGCTCGACGAGAAAAAAATCAAGGAACTGGGCATGGGCGCGTTCTACGCCGTTGGCCAGGGCAGCGACCAGCCGCCACGCCTGATCGTGCTCAACTACCAGGGCGGCAAGAAGAGCGAGAAACCGTTCGTGCTGGTCGGCAAGGGCATCACTTTCGACACCGGTGGCATCAGCCTCAAACCTGGCGCCGGCATGGATGAAATGAAGTTCGACATGGGCGGTGCGGCCAGTGTCTTCGGCACCCTGCGTGCGGTACTTGAACTGCAGCTGCCGATCAACCTGGTGTGCCTGCTGGCCTGTGCCGAAAACATGCCAAGCGGCGGCGCCACCCGTCCTGGCGACATCGTCACCACCATGAGCGGGCAGACCGTCGAGATCCTCAACACCGACGCCGAAGGCCGCCTGGTGCTGTGCGATACCCTGACCTATGCCGAGCGCTTCAAGCCGCAGGCGGTCGTCGACATCGCCACCCTGACCGGCGCCTGCATCGTCGCTCTGGGCAGCCAGACCTCAGGCCTGATGGGTAACAACGACGCGCTGGTCAACCAGTTGCTCGACGCCGGCAAGCGTGCCGACGACCGTGCCTGGCAGCTGCCGCTGTTCGACGAGTACCAGGAACAGCTGGACAGCCCGTTCGCCGACATCGCCAACATCGGTGGCCCGAAGGCCGGCACCATCACCGCCGGTTGCTTCCTGTCGCGCTTTGCCAAGGCCTATAACTGGGCACACCTGGATATCGCCGGCACCGCCTGGATCAGTGGCGGCAAGGACAAGGGCGCCACTGGCCGTCCGGTCCCGCTGCTGACCCAATACCTGCTCGATCGCGCCAACGCCTGAGTGAAAGCCGGCTGTCTGCGCCCTAGAGCGTAGGTGGCCGGCGCGCTGACCATGAGCAAAGTCGATTTCTATATTCTGCCCAGCGACGCGCCCTCGGCGCGCCTGGATTTCGCCTGCAAGCTCTGCGAGAAGGCCTGGCGCATGGGGCATCAGGTCTACCTGCACTGCAGCGACGCCGCCCAGCGCGATGAACTGGATGCCCGTCTGTGGGCCTTCAAGGGTGAAGCTTTCGTGCCGCACAATGCTGCCGAAGAACAGCCTCAGGGCAGCGTGGTACTGGGTTTGGGAGACGATCCCGGTAGCCACCAGGACCTGCTGATCAACCTCGGCCTCAAGGTTGCGCCGTTCGCCGCCCGCTTTGCCCGCATTGCCGAGATCGTGATCGAGGAGCCGACGATTCGTCAGGCTGCCCGAGAGAGTTTCCGTTTCTACCGCGAACAGGGCTATGCTCTGCAGGATCACCGCTTACAGCGACTCTGAAGACGATGGATAAACCCACTCCCCTGCCCCAATCCGCACACCTGCTGGACGACCTTGAATCGATCCGTCAGCTGCTGGGCGACGAATCCCTTGAGCCACCGCTGCTGACCGACACCGTCGAGGAGCAGATTCCGCTGCTGCTTGAAGAGGCCGAGCCTGCGCCTGTGGTTGCGCCGGCACCTGCACCGCAACCACCTGCCGACCCGCAGGCCAAGCGCCAGGAAACCCTGTTGCACCTTGATACCGAGTTGCGCGCTGCCGCTCAATTGATCATGCAGGACGTGATCAATGACTTCACCCCGCACATCGAGAACGAGATCAAACGTCGGCTTGATGCCCGGCTCGAGCGTTTGCTCAACCAGTTACCAGAATGAATCGCGGGGCAAGCCCGCTCCC
>JBOICD010000311.1:0-4801 GCA_050739855.1 Pseudomonas sp. | reverse complement strand
ATACTCAACCATGCCGTACTCAACCAGGTCGGCCTGCGTCAGGGGCTGCGTCTAAAGGGTGGCCTGGCTGCGCACCAGCGCCGGCAACTGAGCGAGTACATCGAAGGGCATCTGGACCAGGCCCTGAGCCTGGGTGAGCTGGCGGCGCTGTGCAACCTGTCCGAGTACCACTTTGCGCGGATGTTCCGCGAAAGCTTCGGCCTGCCACCACACCAGTACCTGCTGGCCCGGCGCCTGGCCATGGCGCGGCAACTGCTGCGCTTTGGCGAACTGCCGCTGGGCGAGGTCGCACTGCAGTGCGGCTTTGCCAGCGCCAGCCACTTCAGCAACCGCTTTCGCCAGGCGTTGGGGGCGACACCCGGTGCTTACCGGGCGGCCTTCAGGTGCTAGATCAGCCTAGCCGGGCAACATCACCAACACCGGCCCCAGTACCAGGCTAAGCCCAAACAGACCAAGCAACAGCCTTTGTTGATAAGGCAGCAGGAACACCCAAAGCGTAACGCCCGCCATCAGCACCGCAAACAGCTCGACCAGGCCCATGGCCCAGCCGCTGTTATGCACGGCCAGGGACAGCGCCAGCAACTGCAACAACCAGCCACCGAGTCGCAAGATGCGCAAACGCGCCGCGCCGGGCGTGGTGCCGAGCAGGTCCTTGTAGTGTTTCTCCATGGCCAGGCACAGGCAGGCGAAGCCGGCAAAACCAAACAGGGCAACGGCCAGCATCAGCTCACCTCGCTTTCGATCAGGTTGGCGCTGGCCGCTTTTGCGGCCTTCGGCGCACGCTTGGCGACCACCACCGGCGGGCGCCACATCTTGCGCGCCCCCCAGGCGAAGAACAGGCCGCAGCCCAGCGCCGTCAGGTCGAATCCGGCCATGGCCCAATCGCCAGCCGGGATCGAATGAATCAAACCCTGGCCTGTGGTCAATTGATTGAGCAGCGGCAAGCCGGCCCACAGCAGCGCAGCCAGTCCCAGTTGTTCGGCCCAGGCGCGACGCCCCGGCCGCAGCATGGCGTGCATCAGCGACAGCGCCCAGAGCAGGAAGAAACTGTTCACTTCCCACCCGGCACGGCCTTCCAGACCAACCGGCAGCAGGCGGTTGGCCCAGAAGAAGGCCGCGACGCCGAGCAACAGGCCGCTCATGCTGGCGATGTTCAACACCTCCACCAGACGCAACTCGAAGGGCTGTGTGCCGCTCTTGGCGTGCTTGAGCTGACGCTTGCCCAGCCACAGCACCAGGCCAGTGCCGATCACCGCCGTGCCGGCCACGCCGAAGAAGAAGTACAGCCAGCGCAGCCAGGGGCCGGCGAACATGCCCATGTGCAGGCCGTACATACCGCCGGCAATCACCACCGGGGTAGCTTCGGTTCTGCTGTCGTTTTGCAGCGTGCCGTTGACGCCATCGAACACCCAGCCACCGCCACGCTGATAGGCAATGCGATCACCGCCATGCCGGGAGAAGCGCACACGGGCATTCTGATCACCCGGGTTCTGTACTTCGATCCAGCCGTGACGACTGCCCGGCGCCTGTTCCTGGAACGCCTGGTAAAGCGTCGGCAGCGGCAGCAACGGCGCGGCAACACCGGCCACTTTGACCTCTTCCGGCGCACCGAACAGATCATTGAAATAAGCCCGGGTGTTATCGCCATAGCTGGCAATGATGCTGGCCGGCATCACCAGTGACATGAAAATCACCAGGCTGCTGTAGCTGATCATCAAGTGAAACGGCAGCACCAGCACGCCGATGGCATTGTGGCCATCCAGCCAGGAGCGCTGGCCCTTGCCCGGGCGGAAGGTGAAGAACTCCTTGAAGATCTTCTTGTGGGTAATGATGCCGGTCACCAGCCCCAGGAGCATGATGAACGCGGCGAAGGTCGACAGCCAGCGGCCCCAGGGATGAGGCATCTCCAGCTGAAAATGGAAGCGGTAAAAGAAATCGCCGCCGCGGGTCTCGCGGGCCTGGACCTCTGCGCCAGTGGCAGGGTCGAGGTTTTTTTCAATGAAACCGCGGCGCCCGGCCCCCTCTGCCCGCCAGCCGACACTCAGGCCCGGTTCGCGTGCTTCAGGCAGGCGAATGAACCAGCTGCCAGCATTGGGCGCGTGTGCCTGCAGGTAGTTCTGCGCCAGCGTCAGGCTGGCCAGCGGATCATGCGGTCGAACCGGTACCTCGGGCTGGGCCCAGTGATTGATCTCCTCCTTGAAGTAGGACATGGTCCCGGTGAGGAAGATTGCAAACAACAGCCAGCCGAAGATCAGGCCGGTCCAGGTGTGCAGCCAGGCCATGGCCTGGCGAAAGCCCTCTTTCATCAGTTTTTCATCCAGTAGGCCAGTCCATTGATTGCCCCCAGCACCAGGCTCGGCAGCAACACACCCAGCCAGGCCTGCCAGGCGCTGCGACTGGCAAAGCACCAGAGAAAGGCCACCAGGTAGAACAGAAACGACAGCATCATGCCGCTGAGCACCGCTTCAGCCTTCGGCATCGGCGCCAGCAGGGTGATACAAACGCTGGCCATCGCCGCCAGCAGATAGCCACCGAACACGGCGGCCAGGCAACGTGAGGTCACGGCCAGGCGATAACTGAGGGGTAGCCCGGCGGCTTTGCTTTTCATGGCATCCATTCCTGGTGAAGAACCACTAATAGTAATGATTTATATTCTCACAAGCAAAGCCGCTGGCCTTATCCTCAGAACGACACGTCGACGCCCACGGTGTAGCGGCGGCCATCCAGCACGGTCTGGTAGTTCTGGTAGTCGACTTCCTTGTTGAACACGTTGTAGACACCGGCCAGCAATTTCACGTTCTTGGTCACCCGGTAAGTGCCGCCGAGGTCGACGAAGGTGTAGGACGGCGTGCCATCGGACATGGTGGTGCGCCCCAGGTAGTCAGAGGTCTTGCCGCGATAGTTCAGGCGCGCCCAGGTACCCAGCTGGTCGGTGGTCTGCCAGTCCAGGGTGGCGTTGACCATGTGCCGTGGCATCTGGTTCAGGGCCTTGCCCTTTTGCGGGCCGCTCTTCTGTTCGGAGTCGGTGAAGGTGTAGTTGGTGGCAAGCTTCAGGGCCTGGGTGATTTCCCAGTCCAGGGTCGCTTCAATACCACGCATCTGCGCCTCGTCGACGTTCACCCGGTCACTGATGAACTTGTACGAAGTACCGCCAATCTGACACTGGCCCGAGGCATTGCCGGTGCTGTCGGTGCAGCGGCGGGTTTCGGTGATCTTGTCTTTGAAGTCGGTGTTGAACACGGTCAGACCGGTGGAGAAGCCTTCCAGGCTGTCCCAGATCACGCCGATCTCCTGACTCAGGCTCTTCTCCGGCTTGAGGCTGGAGTTGCCGACGATGATTGCCGGGTCGCCACCGCCACCGGTGATCTGGCCCCAGTCATCCACGGCGGCGCGGATGTCCGGCGAACGATAGCCGCTGGATACCCCCCCCTTGACGGTCCAGTGCTCGGTCGGGTGATACACCCCGTACAAGCGTGGCGACCAGTGCGTACCGTAGTTTTCGTCTTTGTCCATGCGAATGCCGCCGGTCAGGGCAAAGTCTTCGGTCAGGCGCCATTCGTCTTCGGCAAACAGGGCCCAGGACCAGCGCGTCAGCTGGTTGACGTCGGAGGCCGCGGCCAGCTGATTACCTTCGTCGCTCAGGTCTTCGTATTTGTACGAGCCGCCAATGGTGGTGATGTGCGAATCGCTGAAGAACGACACCTGCGAGTTGAGCACGGTGTTTTCCAGCTCCATGCGCCGGCCCGGGTTTTCGATCTTCTCGCGCTGCAGGTAGCTGTCGGTGGTGATGCTTTCCCAACGGCCGGAGTGGCTGATGGCGAAATTGGTGCGCTCGTAGTCGCTGAAGCTATCGGACGAGCGTGCCGACTTGCCTTTGTGGGCATAGCGGTCCTGCTCGGATTTGCCCGCTTCGAAGGTGATGTCGTTGTGTTCATCGGGCGTGAACGAAAGCTTGGCCGTGCCGCTGTCGGTGCTCTGCTCGTTGAAGCCGTTGGTGATGTGGTCTTCGTCGCGACGCGAACGCTGGCCATAGAGCTGCAAGCCGACCAGGTTCTCGATCAGCGGCCCGGAGACGAAGGCACTGGTGCTGTTGTAGTCGCCGGAGTCGGAGCGGTCCTGGAAGGTCGCTTCGCTGCGCACGCCGCCGTACCAGTTGGGGGTCACTTTGCGGGTGATGATGTTGATCACCCCGCCCATGGCGTCGGAGCCATACAACGACGACATCGGCCCACGGACCACCTCAATGCGCTCGATCGCCTCAAGCGGCGGCATCCAGCCTTGCTCGATCCCGGCACCGTCACTGTTCGGACGGGTGGCGCGCGAGTCCTGGCGCTTGCCGTCGACCAGCATCAGCGTGTACTTGGAGGCCATGCCACGGATGCTGATGTCGCTGGAACTGGCGCCACCGGTCACCACTACGCCCGGGACATCCTTCAGGGCATCGGTCACATCACGGTAGGACTTGTTCTCGATCTGCTCGCGGGTAATCACCGAAATCGACGCCGGGGCATCCTTGATCTGCTGAGAGAAACCGGAGGCGGTGACCACCACGTTATCCAGTTCCATAGGTTTCTGATTGTCGGCGCTGGCCTGAGAGGTACAAATCGAGCAGAGGGTAATTGCGAGGCAGGATCGGGTAAAAAGCGGGGACACGTAGAGCTCTCCCTGAGAAATGTAAAGATTTGGTAAATCAATCAGGGGCGAATGCTATTTATTCTCAAATGAGAGTACAGCTTATTTACGTAATTTACATTTTCCGGGCTGCGCTGTTGCCGTCAGTCAGCGTCTGATTGCCGAACAG
>JBOICD010000310.1:0-4817 GCA_050739855.1 Pseudomonas sp. | reverse complement strand
GGTCAGGATGCAGCGCTCACACGGCTTGAGCACTCGAAATTCCATTTCGCCGATACGGATACGCTTCCAGCCATCCTCGGCAAAAGCTACAGCACCCTCCACCACCAGATTGGGACGAAAACGCTGCATCTCGAGCGGTCGTCCGACATTCTGCACCAGATCATCGAGCGAGCCCTGGCCAATCAGCAGCAAGGGGAAACCATCGGCAAAAGCCACCCTGTCATCGACCCGGCCATAACCTCCAGGCAGGAAGCGGGCGCGCTCCTCAGGCACATAGACCAGGCGCACCTCCTTGCCGATAAATTCACTGAGCCACTGCGCAGCGCCATCACCGGCATCCGGGACGCGAAAAGTGTCGCGCCAGATCGTGACACCGCGCAGATCGCTGTCAGCCTGCGGCACGGTAACCTTCAACACAGGTCGCCCAGGCGCCTCCAGGGTCAGCTCGCCGTCAACGCCATACAACGCCGTCAACTGGCTCATCTGCGGATACGCGCGCTGGCTCAGGAAGCGGCCATTGTCGCGCTCTACAAGCATCCAGCGACGGTCGCCATCCAATCCCAGCAGGCCCAGTGAAGACGATTGCAACGCCTGGCCGCGCGCGGATTTGAGCGGATATCGGTACAACGCACTCAATTGCATCGGTGACCTGTCCTTTTGCCGGTTCAAAGCCTTAGCTTATACCGACTCAGGCCGTCGCTTCATCCAGCATCAACCGTTGGCGAACGACATCGACCAGCTTGTCGGGCTGGAACTTGGAGAGAAAGTTGTCACAACCGACTTTCTTCACCATCGACTCGTTGAAACTACCCGACAGCGAGGTGTGCAACACCACATGCAACGGGCGCAGGCGCGGGTCGTTACGGATCTCGGTAGTCAGGCGGTAGCCGTCCATCTCCGGCATCTCGGCATCGGTGAAGATCATCAACAGCTTTTCACACATATCTTCGCCAGCGTCGGCCCAGCCTTTAAGCATGCGCAAGGCCTTGAGACCATCACTGGCGACATGCATTTTCACCCCCAACTGGGACAATGTGTCGCGCAGCTGGGCCAAGGCCACAGTGGAATCGTCCACCAACAGCACCTCGCGACCACGGGCCCGCGCCAACACCGGGTCCTCCAGCTTGTCGCGCGAGACCTTGGCGCTGTAAGGCACAATTTCGGCCAGCACTTTCTCAACGTCGATGATCTCCACCAGTTGCTCGTCGACCTTGCTGATTGCCGTCAGGTAATGCTGACGACCGGCACTGGTGGGCGGCGGCATGATGGCTTCCCAGTTCATGTTGACGATACGGTCGACCCCACCGACCAGGAACGCCTGCACCGAACGGTTGTACTCGGTGACGATAATGGTGCTGCCTGGCCCAGGCGTAAGCGGGCGCATACCGATAGCCTGGGACAGGTCGATCACCGGCAGTGTCTGCCCACGCAGGTTGACTACACCACAGACGAAAGCATGGCGCTGTGGCATCAAGGTCAGTTTGGGCATCTGCAGCACTTCCTGAACCTTGAACACGTTGATCGCGAACAACTGTCGCCCGGCCAGGCGGAACATCAGGATTTCCAGGCGGTTCTCACCCACCAGCTGCGTTCTTTGGTCTACTGTGTCGAGAATGCCAGCCATTAAAGAACCCCCAGGCTTGTTCCAAGAAATGAATCCATTGGCCCTGTATCGGCCAGATCAGACGCAGCTTGACCCCTGAAGAAAATGCTCAGCCGGTCATTGATGTCATTTTAACATCATGCTTTACTGCGCTCAGCCCCTTCCTGTCGTAAACCCCCGCAAAGGGTCGTAATCACACCACCCCATCAGGGAAACCCCTAGCAACAATCGGGTGAGACCTGATGTTCGCGATATCCATTAGCCATTAATGTGACGCCATTCTCATTGCATGAACGGAGTCAGGCTTTTGTCAGCGATCGCCTCGTTGTGGCCAGCCCCTGCTCCAGCCCTTTGTGCTGGAGCCAAATGATGGCTAACGAATCACTGAACAGCTGCGCCCTGCAGGATTTTCTGGTGGACGCCCAGGTCTTGCTGACCCAGGCCGAAGAGTGCCTGCAGCACCTGGAACTGATCGACAACGATCCGGATGCCTGCCACTGCCTCAACGATACCTTGGCCACGCTAGTGACTCGCGCCCATACCCTGGGGCTCCTGGAGGTGGCCAGTTACAGCAAGCAGCTGCAACACTTGCTGGAGACCGCTCACAACCCTTCGCGGCTGCCTGGCAGCGCGTTGCCGGCACTGGAAGAATGCCTGACCCTGCTGGCCTGGCAATTGGAGCTGGTTGACCCGCACACAGGCCGCCTGAGCCTGGATACCGATGAACAGGTGCTGCTGCTGGATAACCTGGCAGCCGCCCTGAACACGACCTCCGGTTGCGCTTCCTGCCACTCAAGCATGACCCCCTGCGAACACCCACCGCACAAAGCGCGTGAGGCAACTGGACACCAAACTACGGGCAACTAAAGGGTCATCGACAAAGATCCAGCAGCGGGTGCTGACAGCGCTCCGTGCTACGCACTAAGCAACAACTTTTCCCGTTTGCCGATCATTTCTGCAGTCGTTTGTACAACTGCAGATTTACTTTATTTCGTGGAAGCTTTACGCCTTATAAAGTAGTGGCAAAGTGCTAGACCCGCACACATAACGCCCCCCTGTATCAGCCCGTAAAATCCGACGTTTCAGACAGTTATCAGAGTTCGCCACCCTTGGGACTTGAAGTGATACCATGCGCGCGATGAAGGTTAGTCAGACCCTGGCCGATCATGCCTTCAACGATTTTTCTCTTGGCGCAGGTATTCATTACTCCGCCCGGCGCCGACCTATAAATGATATTGAAGGCAACACGACAACGCCCCTAAGTTTGACCTGTTCAAGGCTTTCTTCAGCGATATTTCAGTGGCTTCATTTTCTATGCTCTCAAGCCTCAATAGATTCAAGCTCTGGCGCCCCGGGGCCGCTCTACTGCGCGGGCTGACCGCGCTCCTGTGCCTGGCCTCGATCATCGCCAACCTGGCGCTGTACCTCTACGCGTTGCCGATGCCGGCCAGTGTGCTGATCCTGCACATCGTCGCGATGCTGAGCATTGGCTGGCACCTGCGCCGCTGGGCACGTTCGATTGCCCTGCGCCCGGCAGAACTTGCCAATCGCCTGCTCAAGGTTCAGGAGGGCGAGCGTCAACGCCTGAGCCGGGAGCTCCACGACGATATCGGCCAACTGCTGACAGCCGCCAAACTCCAGGCTGACTGGCTGCAACGCCGTGTTCCAGGCGACCTGCAGGAACACTTCAGCACCCTGCGCAGCACCCTGGACGACACGCTGGCCAATGTCCGCGACGTCTCGGCCATTCTCAACCCACGCCAGCTGTCCAGCCTGGGACTGGAGGCCAGCTTGCGTGCACACTTGCTGCGCACGCTGGAAAACACCAACGTGCACTGGAGCCTTGAGTGCCGCCAGCGTCTGGGCGGGATACCTGAAGACATGGCCATCGCCGCCTTTCGCATCACCCAGGAAGCGGTCACCAACATGCTTCGTCATGCCAGCGCGCACAACCTGGTCGTCTGCATTCAGCGCCAGCCTGAAGGCCTGGCCTTGTCCATCAGCGACGATGGCCTGGGTTTCTTGCCCGCCAGCAATCCAGCAGATGAAGGACAATGCGGCATGGCCGGCATGCTCGAGCGTGCCGCACTGCTTGATGGCACACTGTCAGTCAGCAGCCAGCCAGGCAAGGGCACTCGAATCGATGCCCTGTTTCCCTGGCCTCCACGCACCCTCGAACGCGCCAAGACAAATAACGCCCCATGACCTGTAAATTGCTGCTGGTAGATGACCACTCACTGATTCGCGCCGGTGTTCGCGCCCTGGTCTCGGATATTCCCGGTTATACGGTGGTGGGTGAAGGCAATGACGGCAGTCAGGTGGCCGAACTCGTGCTGCAACTGGATCCGGACATTGTCCTGCTGGACATTTCGATGCGTGCGACCAACGGCCTGGACGCCCTCACCCAGCTACGCGCCAGCGGCTGCCGCAGCAAAGTACTGATCCTGTCAATGCACACCGACCCCGAACTGATCATGCAGGCCCTGGAAAGCGGCGCCCATGGCTACCTGCTCAAGGACACCACCGCCACCGAACTGGAGCAGGCCCTGGCTGCCCTGCGCAACAGCGAGCGCTACCTGAGCCCGGCAATCGCCCACACCGTGATCAATCAGGCCCTGCTGCGGACCCAGAGCGTCAAGGCTCCGGCCTCGGATAACCACAACCTGACGGCCCGCCAACTGGAAATCCTGCGCTTGATCGTGCGCGGCAAATCCACCCGCGAAATTGCCCACGGTCTGGGCTTGAGCATCAAGACCGTGGAGACTCACCGCTCACAAATCATGAAGCGCCTGCAGATCTACGACGTTGCCGGCCTTGTATTGTTTGCCGTACGCGAACAGATCATCAGCCTCGACGACTGAGAAGCGGCAAGTCCGCCCGCAAGATCGCCAGCCTCCCCCGCGAAAGAAAATTCGAGCAGCTCGACCGCAGAACCTGGGCATTTGCTGCAGGCCAATGCTCGATCGAAAGAAAAATTTGCCGAGCTTTCACACAAATATCATTGAAAGCAGGCACGCCCGGGTGCATCATTCGACAAATATTTGGCCTTCACGGAAGATGCCGACGATAAAAGTCATTTTATTGACTTATTACGCGAGCGCCTGCCAGGTCCCGGTTGCCCTTTACTGCACTGTAGTCTCAGTGCCCTGACTCAAGGCTGTGAAATGAGCGTTCTGATCCCCTGCATCATCGCCGGCGGTGCCGGCACTCGTCT
>JBOICD010000309.1:0-4830 GCA_050739855.1 Pseudomonas sp. | reverse complement strand
CAACCTCAGCACTCAAGCCATTGTCGGTCTGAGAAACCTGGTCCTCGATCCTGACGAAGTTCGCAATGGAACCAACGCCAACATCCCCCAGTACGCGGACAAGGCCGAAGGCGACGTGATTACCCTCAAGTGGGAGAGCGACTCCGGCCCCACTTTCAGCACTAGCGTCACTGTGAGTGCGGGCAACGCCACCGTTCCGATTCCAGTCAAGATCGCGTACCAGCCGTACATCATCGGCAATCTCGATAACACTGTGTCGGTGATCTACGAGGTCAAACGCAAGAACGGCCGGACCGCCACGGCGCAGGCGCTGTCGTTTCTGGTCAAACGGCAACTGGCGGAAAACCTGGTGGAGCCGACGGTGCGGGAGGCGTCGGGCGGCATGCTCAATCCGATCCAGGCGAGAAACGGTGCCACTGTTCGCGTTGCCTACAGCGGCATGTTGGCGAACGATGTACTGACCGTGGACTGGCAGGGTGAGGGCGGGGCGGACTCCTATCAAAGCGCACAACAGAATGGCAGCACCTTTGGGTATGTCGATTTCGCCATTCCGGTCTCGGTGGTGGCGGCCAGTCAGCGCAAGACAATTACGGTGCGCTATGCCGTTATCCGTGGGGGCAACCCGGGTTTGCTGTCCAAGCCACTGGCACTGGTTGTCGGTGAACTGTCGCAGGGCGTTTTGCCAACCCCGGTTGTGCCCGAGGCCAATGCTGGCACGCTCGATCTTGCTACATTCCAAGGAAACGCGACGGTCAATATCCAACCCTGGCCGCTGATTGCCACAGGGCAGCGCTATTGGATCAAGGTCAGTGGCACATTGGAGAACGGCACAGCGCACAATTTCTATGCCGCGCAAAGCCAGATCGTCAGCGACAGTGAGGTGGGTGCGGGGCTGAGCAGGCCCCTGGCACGTAGTGAACTGAATAAGCTCAAGGGTGACAGCAGCCTGGTCATTGAAGTCAGCGTGTCATTCGATGGTGTGACCGATCAGGCCGGAGCGCGTGCCTTTCCCGTTTTGTCGCTCACTTTGCGGACAATACCTCGGACCTTGCCGGCGCCTATGGTTCCAGAATTGGAGAACGGCGTGATCTACGATCCGAATGCAGGTGCACGCATTCAAGTGCCTGCAACAGCGAATCTGCGCAACGGCGAAAAGGTACGTGGGGTGACAAACGGTGTGTACACCGCTGCTGTTGATGTGAGAAATCCAGGCGCAGCGCTGGACGTACCGGTTTCGTCGGTACAGTTGCAGAGCCTAGTCAATCAGGGATCGAAGGCATGGTGCTATGAGGTATTGATCAATGGTCAATGGATGCCATCGGCATCGATCTCTGTAAGTGTCAAGAATAAGCCTTTTGTCAGCGGAAAAGAGGTTTGGAGTAGCCGAGGGGCATTCAATCTAGTCTTGAATGCCCGTTACCCATACCCTTCGGGAGTAACACTAGAGCTCTTGCAATCAGACCAGGTAAGCGGAGTTGTAACGAAAGTTACAGCACCTGTAGCGCCAAAAACCAGCTGGGCCGTAGATATAATTAGGGCATCTACCCTCAAACTCAGCTTCAATGGAAGAATCAAACATATCACTTACAGGTATGGCTCAATCAACAAGAGTCCGGCGCCAACCGTTAGCTATCATGATGAAAATGGTCAGATCTTTCGGGAGACGTTGCCGGTTACAGGAGATTCCTTTCCTATCCGCACCTTCAACGCCAAAGACAGATACCCTGAGTGGATTGTCTTTACGGGGTTCAGCCAGCCAGGTAACTGGTATGAGTCTAGTTTTCTAATCACTGAAATGGAGTGGGGTGATGTAACTTAAGTCAGAGGTCTGAAGTAGCTATGTACTTCTGGCTGAAACCGGGTGCCAGCAACCACTCTGCAAACACCTGCGCCGCCGGTGAGCAGGGTGCCTGTTTATCGTGCACCAGATAGTCGGCTTGCCCGGTGTGCACGACAAACGCCGATACCTGGCGGATCGCGCCCTGCTCGATGCGCTCGCGGGCCATGAATTCCCAGCCAAGCCCCACCCCCATGCCTTGCAGCACCGCTTCGAACACCAGATTGACCTGGTTGAAGGTAACCGCGTCGGCGGGCGCCTGGTAGCGCAGCCCTTGGTGACTGAACCAGTCCTGCCAGTCCAGGCAGTTCCAGGCCGAAGCATCCAGTTGAATCAGTGGCAAGGTTTGCAGCGCCTGCAGCGAGTCGATCGCCGGCAGGGTGTGCTTGACGCTGGCAATCGGGTAGATG
Organism: Pseudomonas sp.; assembly: GCA_050739855.1. GTDB lineage: Bacteria > Pseudomonadota > Gammaproteobacteria > Pseudomonadales > Pseudomonadaceae > Aquipseudomonas. The sequence goes on along the minus strand of JBOICD010000309.1, from coordinate 2,583 downwards.
GTTTCGTCGAACAGCTTGTCGGCCTTGAGTGAACTCCAATGGCCGTGGCCATAGAGAATGCCGAAATCGTAGTGGGCAATATCGCTTTCACTGATCTCGTTACTGGCGTGAATGTTCACGGTCAGTTCAGGGTGTTGCTCGTTGAAGCGCAGCAGACGCGGGAACAGCCAGTACTGGGCGACGGCGTGGGTGCAGATGACGCTGACATTGCGACTGCTATGGCCGGCTTTCAGGCGCAGCACGTTGGCCAGCAGGCTCTCCAGCATCGGCTCGACAATCGCGTTGAAGCCTTCTCCGGCCGAGGTCAGGGCGATGCCGCGGGCCCGGCGCTCGAACAGCACGGCGCCGAGGTGTTGTTCCAGCAGTTTGATCTGTTTGCTAACTGCGCTTTGAGTCAAATAAAGCTCGCTGGCGGCACGGGTGAAACTGACGGTGCGCACCACCGCTTCAAAAGCGATCAGGGTGTCCAGCGGGGGCAGGTGGCGGCTGAAACGACTCATGCTGGCGATCCGTTCTGAGGAATGGCTGCATGATAAAGTCGATGCTTTCGGGCTGAAAGACATTCCCTGCAGGAATACCTGTATGCCTAATGATCTTTTGTCCAGACGACGGCCAAACGGTAGCCTGCGCACTTCTTTGAACAGGAGCAGGCAAGTGAAACAGGGTGTGGCCTACGCCGGGGTAGCCGGGGCGATATGGGGGCTGGTGCTGATGGTGCCGCAGTTGTTGCCAGAGTTCAGTCCGGTGCTGCTCAGTTGCGCGCGCTTTGTGCTGTTCGGTGTGGTGACGCTGGTGCTGGCGCTGCCGATGCGCAAGGCCCTCGGAAAACTGACCCTGGCCGACCTGTGGATGCTGGGACGCTTGGCACTGGTCGGCAACCTGCTGTACTTCATTTGCCTGGTGGCGGCTATCCAGCGCCTTGGGGTGGCGCCCGCTTCGCTGATTGTCGGTGTGTTGCCGCTGACCATCACCCTCTATGGCCGCCATGACAGCGGCGGGGTAGCGCTCAAACAGCTGTTCGCGCCGCTGTTGCTGATTCTTGCCGGTATGTTGTGCATTAACCTGCAGACCTTTGCCGTTGAACCGGGCGCGGTGGACGACAAAGTCGCGGGTGTGCTCTACGCCCTGGCAGCCCTGGCCTGCTGGACCTGGTACGCGGTTAACAACAGCCGTTATCTCAAGCAGTGCGGGCATTTCGACAGTCATCAGTGGTCGGTGTTGTGTGGCGTGATGACCGGGGTGTTCAGCCTGGTGTTGGTGGCGGTTATCGCACTGTGGCAGCCAGCACAGCTTCAGGTGCAGGCGTCGGCCGAGCGCTGGTGGCTGTTCTGGCTCTACAGTCTGGGTTGCGCAATTTTTGGCTCGTGGCTGGCGGCGCTGCTGTGGAATGCCGCGTCAAAACGCATGCCGTTGACCTTGAGTGGCCAACTGATCGTCTTCGAAACCCTGTTTGCCTTGCTCTACGCCTTCATCTGGCGGCAAAGCGGGCCGAGCCTGCTGGAGGCTGCGGCAATCCTCCTGGTGATCGGCGGCGTTTGCTGGTCGATGCGTCAGCATGGGCCTGCGGTGGGAGCGGGCTTGCCCCGCGAAACGATGTAACTGTCAAACCGCCTTCGCGGGTCAAGCCCACAGACTGTTGCTCCTTGCAAAACGCATTCAATCCTGAGAAAAGGCTGCGATTAAAGGCATACCATGAGGTCACGCATGAGCAGCGAACTGCAAATCATCGATATCCAGCTGGGCGAAGGCAAGGAGGCGGTCAAGGGCGCGCTGATTACCACCCAGTACACCGGCTGGCTGGAAGACGGCACGAAATTCGACTCATCCTACGATCGCGGCAAACCGTTCCAGTGTGTGATCGGTACCGGTCGGGTCATCAAGGGCTGGGATCAGGGCCTGATGGGCATGAAGGTCGGCGGCAAACGCAAGCTGGTTGTGCCGTCGCACCTGGCTTATGGCGAGCGCAGCATGGGGGCGATCACGCCACATTCGAACCTGACGTTCGAAATCGAGCTGCTGGAAGTCCTGACCCGCGATGAGTGACAAGCGTCTGTCTTAATTCGGCAATATCACGGCACTAAAGTCACTCGTGCTCAGGGTTGAGCATTCAGGGATCGAACCAAACGGGATTATCGCACTCTCAGTTAGCCCGCTCCACGGATGGAACGACAGACAGGGATCACCCGCGGCCTCGGCCGCGGCGTGTCATACGCGGGTCAGCGTTATCCCTTTTTGCCGTAAAGAGCCTGCTCCATGAAGCTGTTGACCCTGTTCAAACGCCACCGCCATGCCTTGTGTTCACTGGCCCTGCTCGGTGGTGTCACGCTGCTGGCCGTGGAGGCCGTCGAAAGCCGCGCTGAGCCAGTGGACGGCATCCAGACCCTGGTGTTCCTGCGCCATGCGGAAAAGCCGGGTGAAGGCCTGGGCCAGCTCAACTGCCAAGGCTTGAACCGCGCTCTGGACCTGGCCACCTTGCTCCCGGAGAAATTCGGCAAGGCCGACTATGTGTTTGCCGCCAACCCGTCTCGCCGCGTTGAAGAAGGCAGCAAGGACGACGCCTACAGTTACATCCGCCCGCTGATG
>JBOICD010000308.1:0-4862 GCA_050739855.1 Pseudomonas sp. | reverse complement strand
CAAGGCCACGCGCTTGCCCCAGCAATACCTGGCCAACCTCGGTTTCGCCCCGACCGGCGCCCAGCAACGGGTCGACAACGAGATTGCCTACGACCTCAGCCAGCCCGAGCCGATGCTGCGTCTGGTTCAGGGCGACGTCGGCGCCGGCAAGACCGTGGTCGCCGCCCTTGCCGCCCTGCAGGCTCTGGAGGCTGGCTATCAGGTTGCGCTGATGGCCCCTACCGAGATTCTCGCCGAGCAGCACTTCGTGACTTTCAAACGCTGGCTGGAGCCGCTGGGCATCGAAGTTGCCTGGTTGGCCGGAAAACTCAAAGGCAAAGCCCGCGTCAGCGCCCTGGAGCAGATCGCCGCTGGCGCACCCATGGTGGTCGGCACCCACGCACTGTTCCAGGACGAGGTGAAATTCAAAAACCTGGCCCTGGCGATCATCGACGAACAGCACCGTTTCGGCGTCCAGCAGCGCCTGGCGCTACGCCAGAAAGGCGTGGGCGGCCAACTCTGCCCGCATCAGTTGATCATGACCGCAACACCTATCCCACGGACCTTGGCGATGAGTGCCTACGCCGACCTCGACACCTCGATCCTCGACGAGCTGCCGCCCGGGCGTACACCCGTCAATACTGTATTGGTCGCTGACAGCCGCCGCTTCGAAGTGGTCGAGCGGGTCCGCGCCGCCTGCGCCGAAGGCCGCCAGGCCTATTGGGTCTGTACGCTGATCGAAGAGTCCGAAGAACTGACCTGCCAGGCAGCCGAAACCACCTTCGAGGAGCTGGGCAGCGCCTTGGGCGAGCTGCGTGTCGGCTTGATCCACGGGCGCATGAAGCCTGCCGAAAAGGCTGCAGTGATGGCCGAGTTCAAGCAAGGCCACCTGCAGCTACTGGTGGCGACCACGGTGATCGAGGTCGGCGTCGATGTCCCCAACGCCAGCCTGATGATCATCGAGAACCCCGAACGCCTGGGCCTGGCCCAACTGCACCAGTTGCGCGGGCGGGTCGGCCGGGGCAGCGCGGTGAGCCATTGCGTACTGCTCTACCACCCGCCGCTGTCGCAGATCGGTCGAGAGCGGCTGGGGATCATGCGCGAAACCAATGATGGCTTCATCATTGCCGAGAAAGACCTGGAGCTGCGCGGCCCCGGGGAAATGCTTGGCACCCGCCAAACCGGCCTGTTGCAGTTCAAGGTCGCCGACCTGATGCGCGATGCCGACCTGCTCCCCGCCGTGCGTGATGCCGCCCAGGCCCTGCTCGCGCGCTGGCCGGAGCATGTCAGCCCGTTGCTGGAGCGCTGGCTGCGCCATGGCCAGCAATATGGACAGGTGTGACGCCCGTCCCAGAATGGATCCAGCTGAAGGCTCAAGCTGGTTATACTCTTGCGATTGTAAAATTTCTGGATACAGACCATGACTGAAGTTGCCTTGGACACCGCAACCCCCCACGCTCCGTCTGTTATCCGGTTGCTGCTGGAAAAGCTCGGCATTGCCTATCGTGAAGTGCTGGATCGTCCGCACCTGTTGCCCGAGCGCAAGGTCCAGGCGGTGTTGCTCGATGACGAAGTCGGCGCGCTGATGGTGCTGTTCGCGCAAAACCAATTGCTCGATCTCAACCGCCTGACCGAACTGACCGGTCGCAAGCTGGCCGCCGTGCCCCTGGATCGTCTCAAAACCATGCTCGACAAGCATGGCCTGAAAATCCTCCCCGGACTTCCGGCACTGACCAGCTCGCCTTGCCTTTATGATGAGAGCCTGCTCAAGCCTGAAAGGCTGCTGATTCACTCCGGCGAAGCAGGTCTGCTGCTGGAAATCGAACGCGACGACTTCAAGAAGATGCTGAGCAAGGCCAGCGCCGGCAATTTTGGCGAGCCGCTGAGCAGCATCCGGCCGAACCTCGACCGCCCGACCGACGACCGCGAAGAGATCACCCAGGCGGTCCAGGCCTTCACCGCCCGGCGTATCCAGCAACGCCTGGAAAATACCATCGAGATTCCGCCCCTGGCGGAAACCGCGCAAAAGATCATCAAGCTGCGCGTCGACCCCAACGCCACCATCGACGATATCACCGGCGTGGTCGAGACCGACCCGGCCCTGGCCGCCCAGGTGGTCAGTTGGGCCGCCTCGCCCTACTACGCCTCCCCCGGCAAGATTCGTTCAGTGGAAGATGCCATCGTCCGCGTGCTGGGCTTTGACCTGGTGATCAACCTGGCACTGGGCCTGGCACTGGGCAAAACCCTGAGCCTGCCCAAGGACCATCCACAGGCCACCACACCGTACTGGCAGCAGTCGATCTACACCGCTGCGGTGATCGAAGGCCTGACCCGCGCCATGCCTCGTGCCGAGCGCCCAGAAGCCGGTCTGACCTACCTTGCCGGCTTGCTGCACAACTTCGGCTACCTGTTGCTGGCGCATGTCTTCCCGCCGCACTTCTCGCTGATCTGCCGCCATCTGGAGGTCAACCCGCACTTGTGCCACAGCTATGTCGAACAGCACTTGCTGGGCATCAGCCGCGAGCAGATCGGCGCCTGGCTGATGCGTTTCTGGGACATGCCCGAGGAGCTGGCCACCGCGCTGCGCTTTCAGCACGACCCGCAGTACGACGGTGACTACGCGGCGTTCCCGAACCTGGTGTGCCTGGCTATTCGCCTGCTGCGTGCCCGCGGTATCGGCTCGGGACCGGAAGAATCCATTCCGGACGAACTGCTTGAACGCCTGAACATCTCCCGCGAAAAAGCAGAAGATGTGGTGAGTAAAGTGCTGGAAGCAGAAGCATTGCTGCGCGAACTGGCCTCGCAGTTCAACCAGCACTGAGCAGAGTGGCCTGCCCTGAGGGTCAGGCCTTCTTCTTGGGTTTCAGGTACTTCATCAGGCCCTGGAACCAGATCACCAGCGCCGGGTTGCCCTTGATCTGGATGCTCTTGTCCTGAATCCCCTGCATGAATGCCAATTGCTTGTTCTTCGCTTGCAAGGTGGCGAAGCCGAAGGCCGCATCCTTGAAGGCAATGGCGAAGGCCGGCTGCGGGTGAGTGCCGGACTGGCTGCTGATACGCATGTCCTTGACGATGAAATGGCGCGCCGTCTTGCCGTCGAGGGTCTGTAGCTGAAATACCAGATCCTTGTCGGCCAGTTGCTGCTGGAACGCCGGGTTCTTGCGGCTGGCCTTGGCCATCAACAACCCCATGGCCCAAAGGAGAAAGCGAAACTTCATGTGCACGCCTCGGCTAAAAAGTGACTGGCGAAGCAGTTTATAGTCTCGCTACGAAAACACCATACTTTGCCGCTCATTTCGCGAAGATCATGGCATTTGGCTCTTATGCGGGAGCAGGCTTGCGATGCGATGTGACTGACAGCTTGCCATCGCGGGGCAAGCCCGCTCCCACCGGGCAATAAAAAACGGGCACCGTGTCGGGTGCCCGTTTTTCAATGCAATCAATCGGTGCGAGGCATCACGGATTGACGCTGTCCTTCAGGGATTTACCTGGTTTGAACGCAACCGTGTTGCTGGCTTTGATTTTGACTGGCTCACCGGTTTGCGGGTTCTTGCCAGTGCGAGCGCCACGATGACGCTGCAGGAATGTACCGAATCCGACCAGCGTCACACTGTCCTTGCGATGCAGGGCGCCGGTGATTTCTTCAAGCACGGCGTTGAGCACGCGATTGGCTTGCTCTTTGGTGAGGTCGGCCTTTTCAGCGATAGCTGCGGCGAGTTCTGGTTTGCGCATAGTGAAGCCTCTTAGACGGTTTTTTGTTGTTATGCCGTGCTGCTCTTCAAGAACAGCGCCCAAGGCACCGCAGGCTCTAAACTGCGGCAGACGGGAGTGAGGATGGCATGCCGCCAAGGGCCGCGCCAGTCTCTGGGCGGCCATTGTTGCGGCAATAGCAGGGGAAATCCGACAGAACGCCCGCTATTTACGCCATCAGCGCCGGAAGCTGCCGATTTAGAGCCAGCTTCTCCATCACTGCCGAGCCCGTCAGGGCGTAACCCAGCAGGTTGCCATCGACGTCATGACAGAGCACCTTGAGGTCAAGACCCTGACCTTCGACCTGCCATGTACCTTCGCGGCCATGGGGTGGCGGCGAGACCACCAGTGGGCAAGCCGGTGTCTTTACCGTAACCGGCATAGGACCGTAGGCAACTGCTGTCGGGTTGCCCGCCAGGGTTTGTGCCAGCGCGCGCGCGCAGCTCATCAACGGCATGACATAAAGCAGGTTGAGGCCATCGACTTCGGCGCAATCACCCAAGGCGTAGATATTGGCATGCGAAGTACGCAGTTGCCGGTCGACCACCACGCCACGGTTAACCTGCAAGCCGGCCGCAGAGGCCAGGTCGATGCGCGGACGCAGGCCAACCGCCGAAACCAGCAGATCGCACGCGATCACCGTACCGTCGGAGAGGTGCGCCTCCAGCCCTTCGACAACCCGCTGCAGACGCGTCAGCACCGGCCCCAGATGAAAACGCACGCCAAGCGCCTCCAGGCCAGCCTGCACGGCGGCAGCGGCAGCCGGGTGCAGCAGGGTCGGCATGACCTGCTCGCACGGCGCCACCAGTTCGACCTGGAAGCCGCCCAGGCTCATGTCGTTGGCAAACTCACAGCCGATCAAGCCGGCACCCAGGATCAACACCCGCTGCTTGCCCGCCGCCGCAGCACGGAAGCGGGCGTAATCCTCCAGATCGTTGATCGGGAAGATCGCCTCACTGGCATCGCCTTCCACTGGCACCTGCACGGTTTGTGCGCCCCAGGCCAGAATCAGGTCACGGTAGGCCACTTGCTCTTCACCGATCCACAGGCGCTTATGGCCCGGATCGATGCCGCTGATGCGGGTATGGGTGCGCACTTCGGCCTTGAGCTGCTCAGCCATGGCCCCCGGCTCG
>JBOICD010000307.1:0-4869 GCA_050739855.1 Pseudomonas sp. | reverse complement strand
AGTCAAACAGGCTATCCACTGGATGCTCAAGCTGCGCGAAAGCGGCAACAACCCGCACCTGCAGCAACAGTGCGATCACTGGCGCGCGGCCCAGCAGGAACATGAACTGGCCTGGCAACGGGTGCACTCGCTGCATCAGGAACTGAACCTGCGTGCCGTCCCCGGTGCCGGTGTGGCCCTGCAGACCCTGGAAAACAGCAGCCAGCGCCTGCAACGACGCCAAGCCCTGAAGTTGCTCGGCGGCGTGCTGATGCTGGGCTCGGCGGCCTGGCTGGGCAAGGACCTCGAAGCGCTCGGCAGCTGGACCTCGGATTACGCCAGCGGAACAGGCGAGCGCCGCAGTTTCCCTCTGCCCGACGGCTCATTGCTGCAACTGAACACCGACAGTGCCGCCGACCTGGCTTTCGGTGCCAGACAACGACTGATTCGCCTCAAACGTGGCGAAATGATGCTGACCTGCGCCAACGACACTGCCCGTGCAGCCGGGCGACCACTGCTGGTACAAACCCGTCACGCCCTGCTGGAAGGTTTCGATGGCCGCTTTGTGGTGCGCCAGGATGCCGATTGCACGCGCGTCAGTGTCAGCCAGGGCAGTGTCGCCATACATGCCCCCGGCGCCTTGCAGTGGCTGACTGCCGGGCAGTCGCTACGGGTGGATGCCCAGGGTGTCAACCTGCTCCAGCAGCAGGACATGGACGCCGGGGCCTGGGCTGAAGGCCTGATCGTCACTCGCGATATGCGCCTGGCCGATTTCCTCGCCGAGATCAGCCGCTACCGCCATGGTTATCTGAGTTGCGCCGATGAGATCGCTGATCTGCACCTGTCCGGCGTGTTCCGCCTGGAAGACACCGACAAGCTCCTGCAACTGTTACCGCAGACTCTGCCGGTCAAGGTCAGCTATCGCACACGCTGGTGGGTGCGCCTGGAACGGCTGGCCTGATTTTTAACTTTTTTTGGCGGGTTTATCCCTCGAGTCCGGCTAGGAAAGTAAGCGACTCCTACTGCCCTTATCGACTCAACGGATGCTTTCCATGCGCAATGCTTCGCCCTTGCTGCGACCCGATCAAAAGAATGATTTTCAACATGCCTTAGATTCTGACTTGGCCAGTACCTTGGGCAGAGCCATCCGTGCCGCCCTGCTCGGCAGCATATTGGCTGCAGGTGCGCTGCCAACACTGGCGCTGGCCGAACAATCGGTCAGTGTCAGCCAGCAATACAGCATTCCGGCCGGATCGCTCAACGAGGTCCTCAATCAGTTTGCCCGTCAGGCTGGCATCACCTTGTCGAGCACGCCGCAACTGACCGAAGGCCTGCAATCGCCTGGTCTCAAGGGCAGCTACGCGCCTGACCAGGCCTTGCGTCAATTGCTTAACGGTTCAGGGCTTGAGGCCAGCAGCCAGGATGGCAGCAGCTACGTGCTACGGGTCCAGCCACAGGACGCCGCCCTCTCCTTGCCCAGCACTGAAGTGCGCGAGTTTGCCCTGGGCAACGCCCTGGGCAGCATGGAAGGCTACAACGCCACCCACAGTCAGGTCGCGACCAAGACCAGCATGGCGCTGGTGGAAACCTCGCAGTCGGTCTCGGTGGTTACCCGTCAGCAGATGGACGACCAGGGCTCACAGACCGTGGCCCAGGCCATGCGCTACACCCCGGGTGTGCTGACCAACCCCTACGGCGCCACCCACCGCTACGACTATGTGGCTATGCGTGGTTTCAACGACGGCTCTGTGGATAACATCTACCTGGACGGTCTGAAGTCCATGGGCGACAACGGTACCTACAGCAGCATGCAGGTAGATCCGTATTTCCTCGAACGTATCGACATTCTCAAGGGCCCATCGTCGGTGCTCTATGGACGCAGCTCGCCTGGCGGCCTGGTTGCACTGACCAGCAAGAAGCCACTCTACGAGTCGTTCCATGAGATTCAGGCAACGGTCGGCACCCAAGGCCAGCGTGGCACCGGTTTCGACTTCAGCGGCCCGCTGGATGACGACAAACGCATCGCATATCGCCTCACGGGCCTGGCCGATTCGTCGGACACGCAGTTCGATCACAACAAGGAAGAACGCTACGCACTGGCGCCATCGGTCAGCATCAATTTCAGCGAAGACACTTCCCTGACCCTGCAAGCGTACCTGCAGCATGATCCTAATGGTGGTTACCACGGAGGGTTGCCGGCCGACGGTGCCCTGCACCCGCGCAACGGCTTGCGCCTTTCCGACCACTTCTTCGAGGGCGAGCCGGGAATCGATCAGTATGAGCGCACCCAGCAATCATTCAGCTACCAGTTTGAGCACCGCTTCAACGATGTCTTCACTGCTCGTCAGAACTTCCGCTATCAGGGCTCGGACGTTTCGATGGACCAGGTCTACTTCGCCAGTTGGGCCGATGCCACCAGCAATGAGATGAACCGTGCCTACACCGGCGGTGATGAGCGACTGCATTCGTTCATCGTCGATAACATGCTGCAAGCCGAGTTCTTTACCGGCTCGGCCAAGCACACCTTGCTGACGGGCGCCGACTACCAGCGCCGCAAGGCGCGTGTGAACTGGCGCTATGGCACAGTCAACAGCATCGATGCCGGCAATCCGCAGTACGGCAATGCCGACCTGCAAGTACTGGGGGAAAGCCGTTATTTGCGCCGCTTGCAGCAAACTGGCGTGTACATGCAGGATCTGATCGAGCTGGACAACTGGCGCTTCTCTCTGGGCCTTCGCCAGGACTGGGTGAAAACGTCCGAGGAAAATCGCGATATCGACGGCAGCCGCGTCAGCGATACGCCGAGCAAACTGACCGGACGCGCCGGCGTTCTGTATTTGTTCGACAACGGCATTGCGCCGTACATCAGCTACTCCGAATCGTTCAACCCCAACAGTGTCTCCGATCAGAACGGCAAACCCCTGGCTCCTACCGAAGGCACCCAGTGGGAAACCGGTATCAAGTATCAGCCACCAGGTACCGACAATCTGTTCACTGCTTCGATATTCCATATCGAGCAGGAGAACCTCGCATCCAAGCAACCGAACGAAGACTTTTTCCGCCCGGTTGGCGCGGCCCGCTCACAAGGCCTGGAGCTGGAAGCGCATGTGCAGGTCAGCGAACACCTCAAGGTACTGGGCAGCTACACCTTCACCGATATCGAATACTCCAAGTCGATGCCTAGCCTGATGGGCGCCGATCTCGACAACCAAGGCAACTCGCCAACCCAGGCACCGCGCCACATGGCCTCGCTCTGGGCTGACTACAACTTCCGTCAGGGCGCTCTCGACGGCCTGCGTCTGGGTGGCGGCGTACGCTATGTCGGCTACAGCTGGGCCGACGCGGAAAACACCATGAAGGTGCCCTCCTACACATTGTTCGACGCCTCGGTCGGCTATGACCTTGGCAAGGTTGGGCTCAGGGGCCTGGATGTCCGACTCAATGCTAACAACCTGACCAATGAAAGCTACATCACCTCCTGTACCAGCCTGAGTTATTGCTACATGGGTGAAGAGCGCAACGTCAGCGCCACGGTCAGCTATCAGTTCTGACCCTTACTGCATGAACGACAAAGCCAGCACCTGATTCCGGGCGCTGGCTTTGTCGCATCTAGCGATTTCAATTCGGACTTTAAATCATGCGTCATTTCTATGTTCTGCTGCACCGCTACCTGGGCCTGGTCACCGCTTTGTTCCTGGCCATGGCCGGCCTGACCGGTAGCGTCCTGGCGTTTCATCACGAGCTGGACGAATGGCTCAACCCGTCCTTTTACCAAGCCCCCGCCATCGGTGAACGGCAGCAACCAGGCGCCCTTGTGGATAAGATCCAGGCCGAGCATCCACGGCTGCAGGTCTGGTACATGGAGTATCCGGACGAACCGGGGCATTCCGCATTGCTGGCGGCCGTGCCCCGCACCAACCCGGATAGCGGGCAGCCCTATGCCGAGAAGAACACGGTGTTCTACCTCGACCCGGTCAGTGGCCAGACACTTGGCCAACGCTACTGGGGCGATTGCTGCTTCTCCCGCGAGAACTTCATGCCGTTCATGCTCGAGCTGCACTACAGCCTGACCCTGCCTGGCAACTGGGGGATTCTGTTGATGGGCGTGGTAGCGATTCTCTGGGTCGTCGATTGCTTGATCGCCGTATTGCTGACCCTGCCACGTGGGCGACCGTTCTGGCGCAAGTGGTCCACGGCCTGGAAGATCAAGGGAGGCCACGCCTATCGGCTGAACATGGATATCCACAGGGCCGGTGGCTTGTGGCTGTGGTTACTGCTGTTGCCGGTGGCGATCAGCAGCGTGGCGATGAATCTGCCGGCCCAGGTGTTCAAGCCGGTGGTGTCACTGTTCTCGCCGGTAGAACTCAGCGTCTATGAAGCCCGTGGCGCCCTGCCCAAGGACCAACTGGGGCAAACCCTGCTCACCTACCAGCAGGCCTACCAGCTGGCTCAGCAGGAGGGTCAACGGCTTGGGCTGACGGCAGCGATCGGAGAGCTGTACTACAGCTTCGAGTACAACTTCTATGGCGCGGGGTTCGGTCAGCATGATACCGACGCCCAAGGTAAGTCCTGGTTGTTCTTTCACGGTACCGACGGGCATTTGCTCGGTAAGGAGATCGCCGGGCAAGGCACCCTGGGGGAACGCTTCTACCGTTTGCAGTTACCCATACATGGCGGACGCATCATCGGCATGACAGGCCAGGTGTTGATTGCAGTGCTGGGGGTAATGATTACGGTGTTGTCGCTGACTGGGGTGTACATCTGGTGGCGCAAATTGCAGGCGCGTAGAAGTAGCAAGGTGCGTAAGGCGATGTAAATCTTGAGAGCTTTATCGCGGGGCAAGCCCGCTCCCACCAGTTCTGCATGATCCCGGTGGGAGCGGGCTTGCCC
>JBOICD010000306.1:0-4873 GCA_050739855.1 Pseudomonas sp. | reverse complement strand
CCAGGCGTCGTTGTTGCGCGCCAGGATCGAGGAAGGCGGCAGTACCTGCAGTTCGTTATGCACCTTTTTCACCCGCTGGACCTGGCCTGCGGCTTGTTCGGCCAGGCTCTTGAGGTCGGCGCGCGGGGTTTGCCCGGCGAGCAGGACGATGCCGTTGAAGCTGCTGACAACGATGTGCGAGTTCTTGTCCAGATCAGGGCTTGCCTTGGCAACGTTGACCGCTACCTTGGTCTCGATCAGCGAGTCATCGATCTTGCTGCCGAAGGTGCGGGTGCCGCGGTCATCTTCGATCGGCTTGTCGCGGGTGGCGGTGAGAACCGAGCTGCAGCCGCTAAGGCTCAGGCACAGGGTCAGGGCCATCAGGCCGATGCGTTTAGGGGTCATTCTTCACTCCCGAACAATTGGCTGTCGATCAGATCGCAGAGGCAGTGGATCGCCAGCAGGTGGACTTCCTGGATACGTGCGGTGACGTTGGCCGGAACGCGAATCTCGACGTCTTCAGGCAGCAACAGCGAGGCCATGCCGCCGCCGTCGCGTCCGGTCAGAGCTACGACAATCATTTCGCGATCATGTGCGGCCTGGATCGCCTGAATTATGTTTGCCGAGTTACCGCTGGTCGAAATTGCCAGCAGAACATCACCGGGTTGACCCAGGGCGCGAATCTGCTTGGAGAAAATTTCGTTGTAGCTGTAGTCGTTGGCGATCGAGGTGATGGTCGAGCTGTCAGTGGTCAGGGCGATGGCTGGCAGGCTCGGGCGCTCACGTTCGAAGCGGTTGAGCAGTTCGGAGGAGAAGTGCTGGGCATCGCCGGCCGAGCCGCCGTTGCCGCAGGCGAGCATCTTGCCCTCGTTGAGCAGCGCGTTGACCATGACCTGACTGGCTTGCTCGATGTGCGGTGCAAGGACTTCCATCGCCTGTTGCTTGGTGTTGATGCTGGCCTGGAAAAGCTGGCGAATTCGGGATTGCATGTCCATCAGTAAGACCTTAAGTAGGGCGGCTGGCCGGGCGTGTCGGGAGTGTACAGAAAAGGTCCCGGCACATGACTGTGCAGCCCGCGAAGCAAAGAGCAAAAAAGTTGTAGGGGTAAACCTGCAGGATCAGGGCGGGCTCAGCATCCAAAGGCGTTTTTCAGCCATTGCAGCGCTTGGCCCGAGTGGCCTCTGCCTTGCACGGCGATCACATCGAAACGGCAGGGATGGTTGGCCCAGCGTGTTTCCTTGTGCAGAAAAGACTCGGCGGCTAGCACCAGTTTGTCCTGCTTGCGCCCGTCGATACTACCAAGCGCGCCGCCAAAGTCCGCGTGCAACCGATAGCGAACTTCGACGAATACTACTGTATCGCTGTCGAGCATGACCAGATCAAGCTCGCCACGTTTGCATCGCCAGTTCTGCGCCAGCAGGCGCAGGCCTTGCCCTTGAAGGTACTCAAGGGCGTGCCGCTCGGCGGCCTGGCCTGCGTGTTGGCGTGAACTGTCGGGCATCAGCGTGGGGTGTCAGGCAGGCGTACGATCTGTCCGCCAGAGAACTCGGCCCACGGCAGTTGACGCTCGATACGCTGCTTCGGGTTCATGCTCAGACTGCCGGAGAAGCCTTCGATACGGTTATCCGGCAGGGCCTTGAGCTGGGCCAGGCGTGGCGCCAGGCTGTAGGCGTCGATACCCATGGCGTACAGACGGCCGAGGCTACCGTTGGCTTGCGGCCACTGGCTGACGACCTGCTGGCGCAGGGCGTTGTTGGTGTCGAGCAGCCATGGGGTTTCGCAGAAGCGGATGCCGTTCATGTCGTTGTACTGGTTGACGTCACCGCTGGCGCTGTACAGGTGCGAAGTGGCATAGACAGGCACGTCACCTGCGTACTGGAAGTTCAGGGTCGGCTTGATCTGCTGGCCTTGCTGCGGGGTGGCGGCGAGGAAGATGAAATCAATGTCCTGGCGACGCGACGGCTGCGCCGAGACGTTGCCGCCGACGGTGTTCTGCAGGCTCTTGGCGCGGCCTTCGCTCTGGCGCAGTTGGAACAGATCGGCAATCTGCTGGGCCAGTGCCACAGGCTGGTCAACGTGTTCGGCGGCGAGCAGGGTGCCGCCCTTGGCTTCCCAGTCCTGGCGGAATGCCTTGAGGACGCGGTCGCCCCATTCGCCGCGAGGGACCAGGGCTACGGCGCGAACCATGCCGTCGGCGTGGGCGCGGCGCGAGACTTCGCGGGCTTCGTCTTCGGCGGCCAGGCCGAACTGGAACAGTTGTGCCGGGCCGTTCTGGCTGGCATCGCTGTAGTTCAGGGCCAGGGTGGTGATTGGCAGTTGCGGGCGCGCGGCCAGTTGCTTGACCAGTGGTTTTTCCAGCGGGCCAACAACCAGTTGCACACCGGCGGCCTGGGCCTGGCGGTAGAAGTCATCCAGCGAGGTAATGCGCGAGCTGTCGAACACTTCGACCGCAGGTGGCTTCTGTCCGGCTTGCTGGGCCTGGAAGTGCGCAGCCATGAAACCGTCGCGCAGGGCGCGGGCAACACCGGCCAGCTGGCCTTCTTGTGGCAGCAGCAGGGCAATCTTGGTCAGCGGCTGGCTGGCCATTTCCTTGAGCTTGACCAGCGGTAGCGGCAATTGCAGGGCCGCCGGGTGCTCCGGGTGCTGGCTGCGCCAGGTCTTGATGGCGACCTGTTGTTGTTCCAGGGTGCCGGCGCTTTTTACTGCCAGGGCCAGGCTGGCCCAGCCGGCGAGGGGCTCGCTGCCGGTGCTGGTGCTTTGCAGCTGATCGCTGGGCAGGGCTGCAACCAGGTTCCAGATGGCATTCTGGTTGTCGCTGGCGGCGTTGCCGCTGAGCAGCGGCGCCAGGTCGACACGGGCTTGCGCGGCGGCCAGGGTCTGACCGTTGGCTTCCAGTGCGCTGGCCTGCACGCTGCGGGTGCGCCGTTGTTGTTCGTCCGGCAGTTCACCCAGGCGCGCCAGGCTTGGGTGGCTCAGGGCGGTCAGCGCGGCTTTGGGCTGGTTGCGGCTCATGGCCAGCTCGGCGCTCAGCGTGCTGGCGAAGATCTGTTGGGCAGGTTTGAGTTGATCTACAGGCACCTGCTCGAGGATTTGCGCTGCACGCACATTATCCTTTTGATGGTGAGCCAGGTCGGCAGCGCTCAAGCGCAGCAGCGCGGCTTGTTCCGGTGTCTTGCTGGTGGTGGCCTGTTCAAGCAGTTGCTCGATGCTGGCGTCCGGGGTGCGCGGCAGTTCGCCGAGGCTCGACGAAGGCGAACTGGCGCAGGCTGCCAGCAGGGCGGCGAGACAAAGGGCTGTGAACAGCCGCAGGCAAGCGATCATGTAAGGGTCCTGTTACTCGATCAAATTAACTGGCAATTGTACCCAAGCACTGGCCGGGGCGCGATGTTGCTGGCGTTAATCCTTCAATATAGGTGCTGGAACGTGCCTTGCAGGCTGCGCAGGTTACGCATTGTTGCCGTCAGTCGGGCTACAATGGCGCTTTGTTCAACACGACAGGTGTGTGCTGTGACTGATGTTCCAGGGGCTTCCCATTCCACTGCTGGCACGCTTTACGTGGTGGCCACGCCCATCGGCAACCTGGATGACATGAGCGCGCGGGCGCTGAAGGTACTCAGCGATGTGGCCCTGATCGCTGCGGAAGACACGCGTCATTCCATTCGTTTGTTGCAGCACTTCGGTATCAATACCCCTTTGGCGGCCTGCCACGAGCACAACGAGCGGGAAGAGGGCAGTCGCTTTCTCACGCGCCTGCTGGCTGGCGATAACGTGGCACTGATCTCCGATGCCGGTACGCCGTTGATCTCGGACCCCGGCTACCATCTGGTGCGCCAGGCGCGTGCCGCCGGGGTCGCAGTGGTGCCGGTGCCCGGTGCCTGCGCCTTGATTGCAGCGTTGTCGGCGGCGGGTCTGCCGTCTGATCGCTTCATCTTTGAGGGCTTTCTGCCGGCCAAGGCGGTCGGGCGCAAGGCGCGTCTGAGTCAGGTCAAGGAAGAGCCGCGTACCCTGATCTTCTACGAGGCGCCGCACCGGATTCTCGAATGCCTGCAGGATATGGAGGCAGTGTTTGGCGCCGAGCGTCCCGCCTTGCTGGCGCGCGAACTGACCAAGACCTTTGAAACCCTCAAGGGTTTGCCGCTGGGTGAGCTGCGTGCTTTTGTCGAAGCTGACAGCAATCAACAGCGTGGTGAATGTGTGGTGTTGGTAGCCGGCTGGACTGCACCGGAGGATGAACAGGCCGTCAGCAGCGAGGCCATGCGCGTGCTTGACCTGCTGCTGGCAGAGATGCCACTCAAGCGGGCGGCGGCGCTGGCGGCGGAAATTACCGGCGTGCGCAAGAATGTGTTGTATCAGGCGGCTCTGGAAAAACAGAAAGACAACTAGTGGCTTGGTGCTACGATTTGTTTTATCGCTTGTTCTTGAGCGTCTCTGCCGTTAACCTTTGCGGCGGAGAGTCGATCGGACAGTCGCTGCCTTCTTTTGTTCCGCAAAAGAGGGGGGAGGAAAGTCCGGGCTCCATAGGGCAGAGTGCCAGGTAACGCCTGGGAGGCGCGAGCCTACGGAAAGTGCCACAGAAAACAACCGCCTAAGCACTTCGGTGCCGGTAAGGGTGAAAAGGTGCGGTAAGAGCGCACCGCACGACTGGCAACAGTTCGTGGCTAGGTAAACCCCACTCGGAGCAAGACCAAATAGGGTTCCATATGGCGCGGCCCGCGTTGGAACCGGGTAGGTTGCTAGAGGCGTCCAGTGATGGCCGTCGTAGAGGAATGACTGTCCTCGACAAAACCCGGCTTACAGATCGACTCTCCACCTCTTCCCCCTCCTGCTTGAATCGATAGCAGATGTGTCTTGGTAATACCAAAAAAATCTTACTCTTAATAAATCACTTTAACTT
>JBOICD010000305.1:0-4874 GCA_050739855.1 Pseudomonas sp. | reverse complement strand
AGCCCGCTCCCACAGGATTTTCATCATCCCTGTGGGAGCGGGCTTGCCCCGCGATAGATCAATGCACGCCAGGGTCGGCAACCAGACGGCCGGCATCCTTGGTCAGCGACTGGAGAAACTCCTGTTGCAGCTCAGGATCGTTGCGGGTGAGTTCGATCAGGCTCTGCTCCAGCTCGCTGGCTTCTTCTTCCAGGCCCAGTTCAGACAGGCGCTTGACCCGGTGCACCCACTGGCTGACTTCATCGTCTTCAAGATCGTCGAAGATCAGGTCGTGGGCTTCCACCAGCTTGTTGCGCAAGGTGCTGCTGATCAGCAGGCTGGCACCGCCGCGAACGTTGTTGTCTTCATCGGCGACCTGCAGGTGCAGGGTGCCGATGTGAGTCAGGTTCTGCTCGGAGAACGGGCTGTCGAGCAGATTCAGCAGCAGAACGCCGTTGCGATCGGTTGTCAGCGTATGGTTTGCCTTGCCGGCTTTGACCTCGACCGGACGATCACTCCACGGCAGACTGGTGTACTCCTGGCGTTTGTCCTTCTGGACCTCGGTGATCCCGGCAAGGTTTTGCTGGGCGCGGCCATTGGACTGAGCGTTCATGAACGGGTTGAGGCCGTCGACACCGTAGCTGAACCAGTCGCGGGTAACGCTATCGGGCAGGTTGCCCAGCGCGAAGATATTAACCACGTTGGCACCGACGCCGGCCACCACAGCCACTGCGCCCAGGGGAATCTCGTAGACTTCCCGCCAGGGTTGGTAGGGCGTGTAGCGATCATAACGACGGGTGACTTCGAACTCGGTGACTTCGAAATTCTTCTGTTCGTGAATGCGCACACGCCGCTGGGGCAGTTCGAGTACCTTCGGGTCCCCGACATCGATCTGCAGGCTGTGTTCGAGCAGCTTGCGCTCGATGCGTTCCTCATGCTCGCTGCGCTGGGACATCTGGTTGGCGCAACCGCTGAGCAACAGGGCGCCGCTCAGTGCGGCGCCCCCCAGGGTAAAGGTACTTCGCTTGAACATGATTACTCTTGCGTTGGCTTAGCGGCGGATGCGGGCTTGCAGGAACGACAGCACCTCGGCCACTGGCAGCGGTTGCGCGTCACGTTCGGTGCGGTGCTTGTATTCCAGGTTGCCATCGGCCAAGCCGCGGTCGCTGACCACAATGCGGTGCGGAATGCCGATCAGTTCCATGTCGGCAAACTTGATCCCCGGGCTGGTCTTCTTGTCGCGGTCGTCCAGCAGCACTTCGAAACCGGCGGCGGTCAGTTCGGCGTAGAGCTTGTCGGTGGCTTCGCGAACCTGTTCGGTTTCGTAGCGCAGCGGTACCAGGGCGATCTGGAACGGGGCCAGGGTGTCGCTCCAGATGATGCCGTTGTCGTCGTAGTTCTGCTCGATGGCCGCAGCCACCACGCGGGACACGCCGATACCGTAGCAACCCATGCTCAGGGTCACCGGCTTGCCGTTTTCGCCCAGTACCTGGCACTTGAGTGCTTCGCTGTACTTGGTGCCCAGCTGGAAGATGTGCCCGACTTCGATACCGCGCTTGATCACCAGGGTGCCCTGGCCATCCGGGCTTGGGTCGCCTTCGACGACGTTACGCAGGTCGGCCACTTGTGGAACGGGCAGGTCACGCTCCCAGTTGACGCCGAAGTAGTGCTTGTCGTCGATGTTGGCACCAACGCCGAAGTCGCTCATCAGTGCGACCGAACGGTCGATGATGCACGGCAGTGGCAGGTTCAGCGGGCCGAGCGAGCCTGCGCCAGCGCCGATGGCGGTACGCAGTTCTTCGTCGCTGGCCATGACCAGCGGGCTGGCGACTTCTGGCAGGTTGGCGGCCTTGATTTCGTTCAGCTCGTGATCGCCACGGACGATCAGGGCAATCAGCTTGCCTTCTTCGGCGGCGTGGACGATCAGGGTCTTGACGGTCTTTTCGATCGCCAGGCCGTAGTTTTCCACCAGTTGCGCGATGGTCTTGGCGTCCGGGGTGTCGACCAGGCGCAACTCTTCGCTTGGCGCAAGGCGCACGGTTTCCCGTGGAATGGCTTCGGCCTTCTCGATGTTGGCGGCGTAGTCGGAGCTGTCGCTGAAGATCACATCGTCTTCACCGGACTCGGCCAGTACATGGAATTCGTGGGAGTAGCTACCGCCGATCGAGCCGGTGTCGGCTTGCACAGGACGGAAGTCCAGGCCCAGGCGGGTAAAGATGTTGCTGTAGGCCAGGTGCATGCGGTCGTAGGTTTCCTGCAGGGAAGCCTGGTCGGCATGGAAGGAGTAAGCGTCCTTCATGATGAACTCACGGCCACGCATCAGGCCGAAGCGCGGACGGATTTCGTCACGGAACTTGGTCTGGATCTGGTACATGTTCAACGGCAGCTGTTTATAGCTGTTGAGCTCGTTGCGGGCCAGGTCGGTGATCACTTCTTCGTGGGTTGGGCCCACGCAGAAATCGCGACCATGACGGTCTTTCAGGCGCAGCAGCTCGGGGCCGTACTGTTCCCAGCGACCGGATTCCTGCCACAGCTCAGCAGGCTGGATGCTTGGCATCAGTACTTCGAGGGCGCCAGCGGCGTTCATTTCCTCGCGGACCACGGTCTCAACCTTGCGCATTACCCGAAGGCCCATCGGCAGCCAGGTATAAAGGCCGGATGCGAGCTTGCGGATCATGCCGGCACGCAGCATGAGCTGGTGGCTGATGACGACCGCGTCGGAAGGGGTTTCTTTCTGGGTAGCGAGCAAATATTGACTGGTGCGCATGGTAGGCCGTTGTCGGTTGCTTAAGACTTTAAATGACCCCGCATTGTACGGGGGCGATTCGGTGGCGTACAGGATGCCGGAGCACGAAGGCGTTGTCAGCCCGAATCGAGACAAGAAAAAGCCCGGCAGTGCCGGGCTCTTTCGTACTGGGAATACTGAAAGCCCGGGGCTTACAGGATGCTCAGCGGGTACTCGACGATCAGACGCAGTTCGTCGATCGATGGCGAGCTGTTGTTGTAAACGGCATCGCTGGAGCGGTAGGTAGCCTGACGGATACGGAAGCTCAGGTCCTTGGCAGCGCCTTCTTGCAGGACGTATTTGGCTTCGATATCGCGTTCCCACTCTTTACCATTGTCGGTGGAGCTGACGTTGGCATCGGTACCGTGGACGTAGCGGGTCATGAAACTCAGGCCTGGCACGCCGTAGCTGGCCATGTTCAGGTCGTAGCGGGCCTGCCAGGATTTCTCGCCTTCGGAGTTGAAGTCGGAACGGGCAACGGAGTTGGCCAGGAAGATGGTGCCGCCACCGTCAACGCCGTAGGCGTATTCGCCGTCACCGGTTACGCGCTGGTGGGCGAGGGTGAAGGTGTGAGCGCCGATGTTGTAAGCAGCCGAGAGGCTGTATGCAACGTTGTCCAGCTTGTCGCCGTCAAAGGCACGGGCCTTGTCGCCGTCGCTCTTGGTGTCATAGATGTTGAAGTCGAAGACCAGGCCTTGCTCGTCGTTGATCGGCAGTGCCCAGTTGATGTTGCCGTAGTATTTGCGCCAGTAGTCTTCTACTTTCGAGTAGTACAGGCTGGTGCTCAGGGTGTCGGTGAAGGCGTAGGTACCACCGATCACGTCTGCCGATGTCAGGTTCAGGCTGTCGCGGTTGGTCTGTTCCTGGGCGGTGAGGCTGGTGAAGTGACCGGCGTTAAGGGTCAGACCCTTGATTTCGTCGCTGGTGATCAGCGTGCCCTGGGCGATTTCTGGCAGCAGGCGGCTGTCATCGGTAGCGAAGACCGGCAGTGCGGTGAACTGGTCACCGACTTTCAATACGGTGTCGGAGATGCGGAACTTAACAGCGCCACCGCCTTTGGAGTAGTCGTCCTGCGAACGGTCATCTTCGCCCTGTGGGAACAGGCCGGTGCCGGCACGGCCCTTGCCGCTGTCCAGTTTCAGGCCGAGCATGCCAATGGCGTCAACACCAAAGCCGACGGTGCCTTGGGTGAAGCCCGACTCATAGGTGCCCACGAAGCCCAGGCCGGTTTCTTCAACACGGCTTTGAGGACCTTCGTTGTTACGGAAGTCACGGCTGAAATACAGCATGCGGGTTTTGACGTTCAGCGAGCTGTCTTCAACAAAGCCCTTGGATTCACTTTGCGAAGAGGCGAATGCCATTTGCGAGGTGCCTGCTGCAACAGCCAGGGCGATAATGCTCCACTTCATCACGCGCATCGTGATTTGCTCCTTTGGTTTTTAGGAAGAGTACTGCCGTCGCCGATTGGTTTTTTTATGCGGCGCGGCTCTTTCTTTTTGTGTCGGCGGAAATGTATATCACGCAGACTGTAGTTGGCGATATGGGGGAAAAGAACCTTTCGGTAACTTTACGGTCATGTCGCTAACGGTTAAGTCCCTGTCGCAAATCACGTCCCGATTTTGCGGGGCGTACAACTCCAGCGCTGTTCCGGACGGCTTAAGGATAGGTAAAAACAATCTAGCCCCCCCGGCCCCGGAACTCCCTGGTTTACCCATGCAACTGTTGTTATTTGTCGCGCTTCACCGCATCAGTGCAGGTGTCGTGCCGACTGTGGCGGATGAGAATGCAACAAGCGTGCTCAAAAGCGCGAGTGGTTCACAAAAATTTCACATCCCCCCGCGAGAAGGCCGCCAAGTGCCGTAAATCCGGGGGGCTAAGATCGAAAGGTTCGTATGGCTGGGTTGTTCTGGAATAAGGGAAAAACTGTCCCTTAAGTCAAAGCGTTACCGTGGGAACGCTGCGCTGGGTAGTTTGCGGATACTTTGGGTGCCAGGCGCATGAGGTAAGCCTCATTTTGGTGCGAAAAGTAGCGTTTCAGGGCTTGGCGGGCTGTTACCGCTTCGTTTTGTCGGGTGCCGGGGGGAGAAAAACGGCCAGACCGGTGCGTTTC
>JBOICD010000304.1:0-4883 GCA_050739855.1 Pseudomonas sp. | reverse complement strand
CGCTCCTACAGAACCTTGTAGGAGCGGGCTTGCCCCGCGATGGTTTTACTCAGCCAATTTGTAAGCGATTACGTAATCGCCCATTTTGGTCCCCAGCGAACCATGACCGCCAGCGGTCACCAGGACGTATTGCTTGCCGTCCTTACCGGTGTAGGTCATCGGCGTGGCCTGACCGCCTGCCGGCAGGCGCGCTTTCCACAGTTCCTTGCCGGTGTTGGTGTTATAGGCGCGCAGGTACTGGTCCAGGGTGCCGCTCAGGAAGCCCAGGCCGCCCGCTGTGACGATCGAGCCGCCCATGCTTGGCACGCCAATCGGCAGACCGATCGGGATCGGCGAGCTGTCGCGGCTGGTGCCGTTCTTGTGTTTCCACACCACCTGGTTGGTGGTCAGGTCGATACCGGCCACGTAGCCCCAGGCAGGCGCCTGGCAAGGTACGCCGAGAGGCGACATGAACGGGTGCATGATCACCGCGTACGGGGCGCCGGTGTTCGGCTGCACGCCGCTGGTTTCACTTTCGCGCTTGCTGCCGGCGGCGACTTGCTCACGCGGCACCATCTTCGAGACGAAAGCCATGTAGTTCGGCGAGGTGAACAGCAGCTGGCGGACCGGATCGACCGAGACGCTGCCCCAGTTGAAGACGCCAACGTTACCCGGGTACACCAGGCTGCCCTGAAGCGACGGCGGGGTGTACTGGCCTTCATAGCGCAGTTCGCGGAACTGGATGCGGCAGAGCATCTGGTCGAACGGGCTGGCGCCCCACATGGCTTGTTCGGTCAGGTCCGGGCCAAGCAGGTTGAGGTCGGAGCGGGCTTGTGTCGGGGCGGTATGGTCGCCTTCGACAGCACCTTGCGGGGCCGGGATTTCGCGGATCGGCACGATCGGGGTGCCGTCACGACGGTCGAGCACGTACAGGCTGCCCTGTTTGGTCGGCGCGATCAGTGCAGGTTTGACGCCATCGGCGGTCTTCAGGTCGAGCAGGGTTGGCTGGCTGCCGACGTCCATGTCCCACAGGTCGTGGTGGGTGAACTGGTAGTTCCAGCGCACCTTGCCGTTGCGCAGATCGAGGGCCACGATACCGGCGCTGAACTTCTCGGCGCTCGGGGTGCGGTCGGCGCCCCATTGGTCAGGGGTCTGATTGCCCAGGGGCAGGAAGACCATGCCGAGTTTTTCGTCGACACTGGCCAGCGACCACATGTTCGCCGAGTTGCGGCTGTAGGTCTTGCCCGGTGCCAATGGTGCGGTGTCGTCCGGGTTGTTGCTGTCCCAGTTCCACACCAGGCGGCCATCGTGAACGTCGTAGGCGCGAATCACCCCGGACGGCTCGTTGGTCGATTCGTTGTCGGTCACATGGCCGCCGATGATCACCAGTTCACGGGTGATCGCCGCAGGCGAGGTGGAGTAGTAACCGCCAGCAGTGAACGGGCCGATGCCGGTGGTCAGGTCGATTACGCCCTGGTTACCGAAACCTTCACAGACCTTGCCGGTGTCAGCGTTCAGAGCGATCAGGCGGGCGTCGGCGGTAGGCAGGTATAGGCGACGCGGACAGGCGCGGGCCACCACTTGACCTGCGTCGGAGATTTTCGGCGCCGGGCTGCCGTCAACACTGAGGTAGCTGTTCTCGTCGTAATACGAAACACCGCGGCAGGTCATGTGGGCGAAGCCCTTGAAGCCTACCGGGCTTTTGATCTGCGGGTCGAAGCGCCAGATTTCGGCACCGGTATCCGGATCCAGGGCCAGCACTTTGCTGTGGGCGGTGCAGGCATAGAGCATGCCGTTGACCTTGAGCGGGGTGTTCTGGTTGGTCAGTTCCACCGGATCGTTGTCGGTTGGCAGGTCACCGGTACGGATACGCCAGGCTTCCTGCAGCTTGTGCACGTTGTCCGGAGTAATCTGGCGCAGCGGCGAATAGCGGTCGCCGAACTCGGTGCGGCCGTAAGCCTGCCATTCGCCATCGGGCATCTGCGGGGCGGTGCTGCTCAGGCCGCTGCTGTCGCGGCCCAGTTTGCCCTTGATTTCACCCGGATGGGTGAACTGGCTGGCGACGGCGGTGGCACCAGACAGGACCACGGCCAGGCTCAGCAGCGCCGGGTTGATCTTCGACGGATTGCCGAGCAGCGGCCGGCGCGCCCATGGCAGCAGCAGGAGCACACCCAGGGCGAACCACAGGGCCAGGCGCGGCACCAGTTGCCACCAGTCCAGGCCCACTTCCCATAGAGCCCACAGGGTGCTGCCCAGCAGCACCAGGCCGTACAGGCCCAGAGCGTGGCGGCGCAGGGCCAGCAGGAGGATGCCGGACAGGGCGAAACCGATCCCGGCGATCAGGTAATACAGCGAGCCGCCGAGCTGGCTCAGTTTGATGCCGCCCGCCAGCAGGGCCAGGCCCATCAGCAGCAACAGCACGCCAATCAGGCGCGGCAGCCAGCGGGTTCTACTCAGGGCACCTTCTGTGCTCATCGTGTGTTCTCCGTTAAGTGAAAAGGGCGATTAAAAACTGCTCTGGATCTTGATCCCGCCGATCAGCGCGTCGTCGACCTGGCTCACGCCACCGGGGTGGCGGATGTACTGCAGGTTCGGGCGCACGGTCAGCCAGTCGGCCAGGTGAATGCCGTAGTACAGCTCGGCGCTGTATTCGGTGTCCTGGATCGGACGGAACAAGGGATCGTTGTAGTCGCTGACGCCGTTGGCCTGATTGAGCGCCTTGGCGTTCTTGCGGTAGGCAGGGTTGACGTGCACGCGGGCCAGGGCGAAACCGATGTCGTCCTTGGCGCGGGCATCGAAGGGCCCCTTGTACACCACACCTGCCGAAACATAGTTGTCGATGGCATTGGTCTTCTTGTCGTGCAACGTGGCGTTGGCGAACACGCTCAGGCCACGGGAGTGGTCTGCAGCCTGCGACGTCAACTGTTGCTGGGCACCGAGCCAGAAGCCGTGCTTGCTCGAACTGCTGCGATAAGCCTGGCCGCTCAGTGCTGCCGGTTGGTCATTGCTGTCCTTGTAGACATCAGTTGCCTTGGCATTACTGTAGTAGTAACCGGCGCGATATTCTCCTGGCAGGCCATTGACCGCCGGGCTCCAGACCAGCTCGACCGGGATCACCGCGCCCTGGGTGCCGCTGCCGCTGAGCTTGAAGCCGTTGCCACGGTCCAGGTTCGAAGGGTTTTGCTCATAGGCGCCGATCTGCGCGTAGAGCTCGGGTGTGAGGTTGTACTTGACCCGCAGGGCCCACTGGCTGACCGGCCAGTTGTACCAGATGTCGCCGGCCCAGTTGCCCACCTGAGAGCCGCAGAAGGCCAGATTCTGGAAGTCACAGGGGAAACTGTTGAAGTCTTCACCCTGACCGAAGCGGCCGAATTTCACATCCAGCGCGCCGTCGAAGTACTTCTGCTTGATCCACATCTGGGTCAGCCGCCAGGTCTGGCCACGACCCCAGACTTCCTGGGCCGAGGTGAAGCCGCCGACCCGTGGATCGTTGATGCGGTCGTTGCTGATGTTGTCGCCGTGGCGCTGGGTGACGGTCAGCTGGAACTCGGCGTCGTGCCAGCCGAGGATTTTCTGCAGGTCCAGGTGAGTGCCTAGGGCGAACTGGCCGCTGTAGCGCGCCGTTTGGTCGTCGTCATAACCGCCGTGCAGGTTGGCGCCCATCTCGCCGGTGTAACCGAGGGTGAAGTCGTAGCCGCGTTCAGCCAGCTCCGTGCGGGTGCCGCCCCAATCGCCGAGCATCCATGGCGAGTCGCTGGCGAACATCGCGGCGGCCTGGGCGCTGGGGGCGAGGCTGGCGATGGCCAGACCCGAAAACAGTGTCCGGGTGGCGGGGGAAAGGCGGAAACGATGAATCAGAGGCATGAGATAGCGCTATCTTTTGATTGTTGAAAAAACGGCAAGTGCACCGGGTCCTGGGGATCTTCGGCGATAAGGCTGTCAGGGGAGTGACTGAAGCGGTTCAGCTTGCGGCGGAGAGGATATAGCTGAATTTGTAATAAAAAAAGTCAATTCAACAAGAGGGACCGTTGCTGGATTGGTAACAGTCCAGCAAGGTGGGAGCAGCTGTTTGGTGAGAGCGGGCTTGTCCCGCGATGCGATCTGGCTGACAAACCGCAATCGCGGGCAAGCCCGCTCCCACCGACAGCACTCGTTTATCAGAAGGATGTACGCAGGCCCACCTCGACACTGCGCCCCGGCGCCGGAGCAATGTCACGCAGGATGGAGCTGGCATAGCGCACGGTCTGGTCGGTGAGGTTTTCACCGCGCACAAAGGCCAGCCACTGGCTCTGGCCGATATCAAAGCGATAGCCGAGGCTGGCGCCCAGGGTGGTATAGCCATCGGTACTGGTTTCATTGTCCGGTTTGTGATGCTGGGCGCTGGCGTGCTGCACATCAACCCGGGCCTGCCAGCGCTCCAGTTCCCACAGCAGGCCGCTGTTCAGGCGCAGCGGAGCAATGCGTGGCAGGTCTTCGCCGCTGTCCAGGTTCTTGGCCCGGGTGTAGTCGCCGGACAGTTCCAGGGCAAAGCTGCCCAAGCGGTTTTGCGCCAGCTGCCAGCGGTCTTGGGCTTCTATGCCATAGAAGCGCGCCCGCACACCTTTGTACAGGTATTCGGGCACGTCACCGGCGTGCTCATGATCATGGTCGTGATCGTGGCCTTCGTCACCATGGTCAGGATCGTGGTCATGGCCTTCGCGCATATTGCCGCTGGCCAGCAGGCCGATGTAGTTGCGAAAGTGACTGTAGAACACCCCGACGCTGCCTTTGTGCACGCTGTTGTCGAAGCGCAGGGCCAGGTCGCTGGAAATCGCTTTTTCTTTGCTCAAGTTCGGATCGCCGACTTCAAACGTGCCGGTGGCGACGTGGGCGCCATTGGCATACAGCTCGTAGAAAGTCGGTGC
>JBOICD010000303.1:0-4885 GCA_050739855.1 Pseudomonas sp. | reverse complement strand
CTCCTACAAGGTTCTGTAGGAGCGGGCTTGCCCCGCGATCAGCCCAGACCATTGAAACCACCCCCGACCCGCCCCATGTAAGCACCATAGTCATTTACGCAGGTGCCCCATGAGCGATCAGCAGGATCTACCCGAACATCCCGAGGAACACGCCGAAGTCGAGCATCCTGAAGCCTCCCGACACACCGGCCATAACCTCGCCCTGCCCGGCCAGCAACTGCCGGAAAGGGTCTATGTGATCCCGATCCACAACCGCCCGTTCTTCCCGGCGCAAGTACTGCCGGTCATCGTCAATGAAGAACCCTGGGCCGAAACCCTGGACCTGGTCGCCAAGACCCCACACCATTCCCTGGCGCTGTTCTTCATGGACACCCCGCCGGAAGATCCCCGACATTTCGACACCTCGGCCCTGCCGCTGTACGGCACCCTGGTCAAGGTTCACCACGCCAGCCGTGAGAACGGCAAGCTGCAGTTCGTCGCCCAGGGCCTGACCCGGGTACGCATCCGCACCTGGCTCAAGCACCATCGGCCACCGTACCTGGTCGAAGTCGAATACCCGCATCAGCCGAGCGAGCCGACCGACGAGGTCAAGGCCTACGGCATGGCCCTGATCAACGCGATCAAGGAGCTGCTGCCACTCAACCCGCTATACAGTGAAGAGCTGAAGAACTACCTCAACCGCTTCAGCCCCAACGATCCGTCGCCGCTGACCGACTTTGCCGCAGCGCTGACCTCGGCCACCGGCAACCAGCTGCAGGAAGTGCTCGACTGCGTGCCGATGCTCAAACGCATGGAAAAAGTCCTGCCAATGCTGCGCAAAGAGGTCGAAGTCGCTCACCTGCAGAACGAGATTTCTGCCGAGGTAAACCGGCAGATCGGCGAGCATCAGCGCGAGTTCTTCCTCAAGGAGCAGCTCAAGGTCATCCAGCAGGAACTGGGCCTGACCAAAGACGACCGCAGTGCCGATCTGGAGCAGTTCGAACAGCGCTTGCAGGGCAAGACATTGCCTGCCGCCACGAAAAAACGCATCGACGAAGAGATGGGCAAACTGTCGATCCTTGAGACCGGCTCCCCTGAGTACGCCGTCACCCGCAACTACCTGGACTGGGCCAGTGCCCTGCCCTGGGGCGTCTACGGCAAGGACAAGCTCGATCTCAAGCACGCGCGCAAGATCCTCGACCAGCACCATGCCGGGCTCGACGACATCAAGGACCGGATCCTCGAGTTCCTCGCCATCGGCGCCTGGAAAGGTGAAATCAGCGGTTCCATCGTCCTGCTGGTGGGCCCGCCCGGGGTCGGCAAAACCAGCATCGGCAAGTCCATCGCGCAATCCCTGGGCCGTCCGTTCTATCGCTTCAGCGTCGGCGGCATGCGCGACGAGGCCGAGATCAAGGGCCATCGGCGCACCTACATCGGCGCCCAGCCGGGCAAGCTGGTGCAGGCGCTCAAGGACGTCGAGGTGATGAACCCGGTGATCATGCTCGACGAGATCGACAAGATGGGCCAGAGCTACCAGGGCGACCCCGCCTCGGCGCTGCTGGAAACCCTCGATCCCGAGCAGAACGTCGACTTCCTCGACCATTACCTGGACCTGCGCCTGGACCTGTCCAAGGTGCTGTTCGTGTGCACCGCCAACACCCTCGACTCGATCCCCGGGCCGTTGCTCGACCGCATGGAAGTGATTCGCCTGTCCGGCTATATCACCGAAGAAAAACTGGCCATCGCCAAGCGCCACCTGTGGCCCAAGCAGCTGGAAAAAGCCGGTGTGGCCAAGTCCAGCCTGAGCATTACCGACAGCGCCCTGCGCATGGTCATCGAGGGCTATGCGCGTGAGGCCGGTGTGCGTCAGCTGGAAAAGCAGCTGGGCAAACTGGTACGCAAGGCGGTGATGCAACTGCTGGAAAATCCCGAAGCGAAGATCAAGATCGGCACCAAAGATCTCGAAGCCTCTCTGGGCATGCCGGTGTTTCGCAGCGAGCAGGTATTGTCAGGCAAAGGCGTGATCACCGGCCTTGCCTGGACCAGCATGGGCGGCGCCACCCTGCCAATCGAAGCAACGCGCATCCACACCCTCAATCGCGGCTTCAAGCTGACCGGCCAGCTGGGTGATGTAATGAAGGAATCGGCCGAAATCGCCTACAGCTATGTCAGCGCCAACCTGATCAAGTACGGCGGTGAACCCTCGTACTTCAATGAAGCCTTCATCCACCTGCATGTCCCCGAAGGCGCCACGCCCAAAGACGGCCCTAGTGCCGGGGTGACCATGGCCAGCGCCCTGCTGTCCCTGGCCCGTGACCAGGCGCCGAAAAAAGGCGTGGCGATGACCGGCGAGCTGACCTTGACCGGGCAAGTCCTGCCCATTGGCGGGGTACGTGAGAAGGTAATTGCAGCGCGGCGGCAGAAAATCTTTGAACTGATCCTGCCGGAAGCCAACCGCGGCGACTTCGAAGAATTGCCCGACTACCTCAAGGAAGGCCTGAGCGTGCATTTCGCCAAGCGCTTCAGTGATGTAGCGAAAGTATTATTTAGTTGAGGTCACCTCGAGCCTGAATGCGGGCATGGAAAGCCCGCATCAGTACTGTCAGCGGTGTCTGAGTTGCCCCATGGGGCTCACGAGTGAAGCCGGGTGAGCTTGCGATTCATCTCCAGGGCACTTTGCTCGATGGTGCTCCACTGTCCCAGGAACTGACCGAAGTAGATTGCGAATCGAGCCAGCTGTTGACCTGTTGTGATTTGTTGAAGCTTCTCATCCGACGCATCGATGTAGGCAGTGAGGCTTTGCCAGGCTGAATGAAAATGTGAAGAAGCGGTCACCACGTCTCTTAGAAGCGACTCCATTTTCTGAAGTCGTTCCGACAGATCCCGGATACGCAGTTGCAAGTTGACCAGCGCCATAGTGGCCGGACTAAAATCTCTGGTCGTTGGCTTTCTGTATTTCTCGACGCCCTTCACCTTTCTTGCCGCCGCAGGAATGAGCTGCATTCGGGCTTCGTCGCGAAACCGCTGGACGTCGACGCGCACAAAACCGACTTGTCGGGAGTACTCCGTCAATGTTCCCTTGAGCGTATTCACATGCTTGGGCAGGGTCGAAACAATCTGCCTGTCTGTTGGGCTGAGCTGGACCAATTCGCCGCCCTGCAGGGCGTCCCACGCCTCTCGTCGTTTACCTAACGCCTTGGTTTGTTCACACGCCTCAAGAATCGTTGATCCGGTACTATTGATTTTGCTGGCGACTGCTGCCAATACAGTTGTCAGCTGCAAATTTTTACCGAACAACACTTCCCACCTATTGGCGTGCTCCTTCAGTTGAAAAAAAAAGCCCACCATGCTGTTACGATTCAGTTCAGAATCACTCTGATTTATCGGGGCTCCGCCTAGCCACTGGGTAAAATCAGCCGGTGAACTCGGCAACCCCTTCACATACTTTGCATACTCGTCGAGGCTTCGAACATGCGCTTGCGACAAGGTCAGCGCACCTGTATCCAGTTCTGCCTCCATTACTTTCAGCAAATCTTCAGGCAGGCGCGAGGCCTGCTCTTGCCAATCTAAATCCGCTCTCGCATTCATTCCTTTGCCCCCAGCAATATATTCCGTATGCCTAGCACCCCGCGGGGTGTCAAGCCGCGACCCGACACCCGACCTGGTTAGAACGCTTTCTTGAACTCGTCGACAACATGGCGTACATAGGCGATCAGCGTCACCAGCAGTTTATTCAACGATTGAGCGCTCTCGATGCCTTTCAACTTCAGACTACGTAACTGATTACGTACAGTTTCCAGTTTCACGCGGATCTGATTCTTTTCAGCCAGCCACTCCAGGCGAGACTCAATCAGCGACGCGTACTCCGAAAGTGCCTTTAAATAGCTTTGCAGCTGCTTCGCGCGCTGCTCCCGTTCACGTTGTTCAGCGACCATTTCATTCACTTGGGCCCGCAGTGCACGACGCTGGTCTTGGAGCTGCGAGTAACGCATCCCTTCCTGGATGCCACCCATCAGCTTGTTCAGTGCCTCCACTGCCTGTTCGACCGCCAAGGCAGCGCCGGCCGTGGTAGCGCCCGTGGCGACCATCGCCTGGACTTGCCCAACCGTTGGCAGCTTGCCTTCAAACAGTTTTTCTATTCCATTAGCCTCAAATACTTCGAGTGCTTTCTCCAGCTCCGCAAGCTCGTTGCGTTTGCTGGTCAGCATATTGGTCAGCGCTTGCAAGCTGCTGGCCAACTGCTGTTGGGCTTCCCGGTAGTTCGTACGATCGCGATTCGGGTCATACACCGGAAGGCTGGCAATTGACTTCGTGGCGGTCTCCACCCCCGATAGCACGACATCAAGTTTTTTGCCAATATTGCCCGCCGAACGCTGGATTTCCTCCAGGAGAAACTCCTCTTCATCGGGATCTCCCATACTCGCTTGAAGATCCTTGAGCAGAATTTCAATATTCTCTGACTTGATACCTACAGCGAGAATTTCAGAATTTTTAGCCAGCTCTTCGACATACTTTAGAAAGCCCTTGTAGTGTCGTTCGATCGAGGTATGCAACAACGGCAGAAAATCGAACGTACGCCGCTCCCAGAATCCTGAATAAGCAGAAGCTGCTGCCAGTACTTTAGCCATATCAGGGGTTTGCAGAGCAGTGTGAAGTGCAATAACATTGTCATTCATGAAAAAGTGTCCTTATTTAGCAGCTGCGGCGTCGTCAAATACACGATTCATATGCTGGGCAAAACGCTCGATGTCTTTCCATTGCCCAATGAAGCGCTTAAAAAACGTCGCAAACTTGAACAGCGCCTGATCGGATTCAATGCGATTGAGATGTTCAATCGATGCATCGATGTAAACACCAATGAGCTGCCAGGCAGATTGCAGGTGGGAAGACGCGGTGACTACATCCC
>JBOICD010000302.1:0-4913 GCA_050739855.1 Pseudomonas sp. | reverse complement strand
GTTCGTCCAGGGCCAGGCGGTTGGCGCCATCGGCCAGGTGGTCCTGAACTTCCTGGTAACTTTGGGTCAGCTTTTTGACCAGCGCAGCCGTACTGTTGAAGTGAGTAACCACCTCGTTCTGGTAGCTGTCGAAACGTTCCTGGATATCATCCAGCTGACGCTGAGTGCTGCTCGGGGCGGCATTGGGCAGCAGGCGGGCGACCAGGAAACCAACGACAACGCCCACGACGAGGGCCAGGGTCGGCAACAACCAAACTAAGAGCGAGAGTTCCACGAGTCCTTCCTCTATAAACGGCTTTGCTTTACGTTAACGGCTCGGACCTGCGCTGTATACCGCGAACGATCGCAAATATCTCAGACAGAATCATTCAGCTAGACGAGTCGACCCTTTCCGAGGTCACGGAGTTTATCCTTGCTTATCCGCGAAACCCCCGTATTCATCGATGGCCCGGTCGGCCAACTGGAAGCCTTGTACCTTGATGTTGCCGACGCCCGTGGCGTGGTCTTGCTGTGTCACCCTAACCCGGTGCAGGGCGGGACCATGACCAACAAGGTGGTGTCGATGCTGCAGCGCACCGCCCGCGATGCCGGTTACATTACCCTGCGTTTCAACTACCGTGGCGTCGGCGCCAGTGCTGGCAGCCATGACATGGGCAGCGGTGAAGTGGACGATGCCCAGGCGGCAGCGACCTGGCTGCTGGAAAAACATCCACAGCTGCCCCTGACCCTGATGGGTTTTTCATTCGGCGGCTTCGTTGCGGCCAGCCTCGGTGGACGTCTGGAAGCACAGGGTATCAAGCTCAAGCACCTGTTCATGGTTGCGCCAGCGGTCATGCGCTTGCAGGATCACGACACCTTGCCACAAGCCTGCGCGCTGAGCGTGATCCAGCCGGAAACCGACGAAGTGATCGATCCGCAGCTCGTCTACGACTGGTCCGACGCACTCACACGCCCCCATGAGCTGCTGAAAGTGGCAGAATGCGGACACTTTTTCCATGGCAAGCTCACCGACCTCAAGGAACTGGTGCTGCCGCGCCTTTCGAATTGATACAAGCCTGATAAGCGATTACCCATGACTACGCGCATCCTTACCGGTATCACCACCACGGGCACGCCTCACCTGGGCAACTATGCCGGTGCCATCCGCCCGGCGATCCTCGCCAGCCGTGAGCCAGGTGTCGACTCGTTCTACTTCCTGGCCGACTACCACGCCCTGATCAAATGCGATGACCCGCAGCGCATCCAGCGCTCGCGTCTGGAAATCGCCGCGACCTGGCTGGCCGGTGGCCTGGACCCGGAACGCGTGACCTTCTACCGCCAGTCCGACATTCCGGAAATCCCCGAACTGACCTGGCTGCTGACCTGCGTGGCGGCCAAGGGCCTGCTCAACCGTGCGCACGCCTACAAGGCCTCGGTGGACAAGAACGTCGAGAGCGGCGAAGACCCGGATGCCGGTATCAGCATGGGCCTGTACAGCTACCCGATACTGATGGCCGCCGACATCCTGATGTTCAACGCCAACAAGGTGCCGGTCGGCCGCGACCAGATCCAGCACGTGGAAATGGCCCGTGATATTGGCCAGCGTTTCAACCACCTGTTCGGCCAGGGCAAGGAATTCTTTGCCATGCCCGAAGCGCTGATTGAAGAAAGCGTGGCGACCTTGCCGGGCCTGGATGGCCGCAAGATGTCCAAGAGCTATGACAACACCATTCCGTTGTTCACCAGCGCCAAGGACATGAAGGACGCGATTTCACGCATCGTCACCGACTCCCGCGCCCCGGGCGAAGCCAAGGACCCGGACAACGCGCACCTGTTCACCCTGTTCCAGGCCTTTGCCACCCCGGCACAAGCCGACGAGTTCCGCAGCGAGCTGCTGCAGGGGCTGGGTTGGGGCGAAGCCAAGCAGCGTCTGTTCCAGCTGCTCGATGGTCAGCTGAGCGAGCCGCGCGAGCGTTATCACCAACTGATCAGCCGCCCGGCAGACCTGGAAGATATCTTGCTGGCCGGTGCCCAGAAAGCCCGCAAGGTGGCTTCTCCGTTCCTCGAGCAGCTGCGCGAGGCCGTTGGTCTGCGCTCATTCCGCAGCATCGAGCAGGGTACTGCCCAGGTCAAGAAGAAGGCGGTCAAGGCCGCGCGCTTTGTCAGCTTCCGTGAAGACGACGGCAGCTTCCGTTTCCGTCTGCTGGCGGCCGACGGTGAGCAACTGCTGCTGTCGCGCAACTTCGCCGATGGCAAGACCGCAGGTGCGGTGAGCAAGCAACTGCAGCAGGGCGGCGAGCTGGACGTGCGCACTGAAGGCCTGAGCTTCAGCCTGTGGCTGGAAGGCGAGTGCGTTGCCGACGGGCCGCAACTGGCCGACGAAGCGGCGCGCGATACTGCGATCGAGAGCCTGCGCGCGGCCTTGCAACCACAGCAGGACTGAGCGGCTTGACGCAAGTCTGATTGCCATTATCCGGGGCCGTCGCTACAGTGACGGCCCGTTTTTGTTACCTTGCTAACGAATTATGACGCCCCTAGAACGATATCAAGCAGATCTGAAACGTCCCGAATTCTTCCATGATGCGGCGCAGGAAACTGCGGTGCGTCATCTGCAGCGCCTGTACGACGATCTGATCGCGGCGCAGAACAGCAAGCCGGGTGTGTTCGGCAAACTGTTCGGCAAGAAGGAGCAGGCACCTGTTAAAGGCTTGTACTTCTGGGGTGGGGTAGGGCGCGGCAAGACCTACCTGGTCGATACTTTTTTCGAGGCGCTGCCGTTCAAGCAGAAGGTGCGTACGCACTTCCACCGCTTCATGAAGCGTGTGCACGAGGAAATGAAAACCCTCAAGGGTGAGAAGAACCCGCTGACGATCATCGCCAAGCGTTTTTCCGATGAAGCGCGGGTGATCTGCTTCGACGAGTTCTTCGTTTCCGATATTACCGACGCGATGATTCTTGGCACCCTGATGGAGGAACTGTTCAAGAACGGTGTGACCCTGGTGGCCACTTCCAACATCGTTCCGGATGGTCTGTACAAGGACGGCCTGCAGCGTGCGCGTTTCCTCCCGGCCATCGCCCTGATCAAGCAGAACACCGAGATCGTCAACGTCGACAGCGGCGTCGACTATCGCTTGCGCCATCTGGAGCAAGCCGAGCTGTTCCACTTCCCGTTGGACGAGGCGGCTCACGAAAGCCTGCGCAAGAGCTTCCGCGCGCTGACGCCGGAGTGCACCCAGGCGGTGGAAAACGATGTACTGATCGTCGAGAACCGCGAGATTCGTGCCTTGCGCACCTGTGACGACGTGGCCTGGTTCGACTTCCGCGAACTGTGCGACGGCCCGCGCAGCCAGAACGACTACATCGAACTGGGCAAGATTTTCCATGCCGTGCTGCTCAGCGACGTCGAGCAGATGAGTGTGGCCACTGACGACATCGCCCGGCGCTTCATCAACATGGTCGACGAGTTCTATGACCGCAACGTCAAGCTGATCATCTCGGCCGAGGTTGAGCTCAAGGACCTGTACACCGGTGGTCGTTTGACCTTCGAATTCCAGCGCACCCTCAGCCGCTTGCTGGAAATGCAGTCCCACGAATTCCTCGCGCGCGCGCACAAGCCTTGATCGATCGCGGGGCAAGTCGGGTCGCCGCACCGCCGCTCCCACAGTGGGAGCGGGCTTGCCCCGCGATAAGGCCCTCAAGCCTCCTGCATGAACTGCTGCCGATACTGGTTCGGTGACAACTCCGTGTGCTGCCTGAACAGGCGCGCAAAGAAACTCGCATCGTCATAGCCGACCTCATAGCTGATGGTCTTGATGCTCTTGCGCGTGCCTGACAACAAGCCCTTGGCCGTCTCGATCCGCAGCCGTTGCAGGTAGTGCAGCGGCTTGTCGCCGGTCGCAGTCTGAAAGCGGCGCATGAAGTTGCGGATGCTCATGCCATGGTTGCGTGCCACGTCTTCGAAGCGGAACTTGTCGGCAAAGTGCTCTTCGAGCCACTGCTGGATCTGCAGGATGATCAGGTCCTGGTGCAGTTTCTGTCCGCCAAAGCCCATGCGTCCCGGGGTGTAGTTGCGCTGCACCTCGTAAAGGATGTCGCGGGCGACCGCCTGGGCGACGTTGGCGCCGCAGAAACGTTCGATCAGATAGATGTACAGGTCGCAGGCCGAGGTAGTTCCGCCAGCGCAGTAGAGGTTGTCGGCGTCGGTCAGGTGCTTGTCCTGATTCAGGCTGACCTTGGGGAAGCGTTCGGCGAACTGGTTGAAGAAGCGCCAGTAAGTGGTCGCCTCCTTGCCATCGAGCAAACCGGACTCGGCCAGCCAGAACACGCCACTGGCCTCGCCACAGAGCACGGCACCGCGCGCGTGCTGCTCGCGCAGCCAGGGCAGAACCTGGGGGTAGCGCTGGCAGAGGGCGTCGAAATCGTCCCAGAAGGCCGGGAGGATGATCACATCGGCCTGTTCCAGGCCACTGTCCACCGGTAGCAGAACATCGCTGAAGGTGCGCACAGGCTGCCCGTCAGGGCTGACCAGGCGAGTCTCGAACATCGGTTGCAAGCCCAGGCCCAGTTGCTTGCCATAGCGCAGGCTGGCCAGGTGGAAGAAGTCCTTGGCCTGCATCACTGTCGAAGCAAAGACGTTATCGATGGCCAGGATACTGACGCGCCGCAAGGATGCGGTGGGTTGGGTAAACATCATTTTCGTTATTCTTATAGGGTAGAGTGGTCAATCACCGGCTGGATCGTCTTATTTTTTGGCCGTTGTGTCTACCCTCGGATTTTGTGGGCAGTGGGAGCGGGCTTGCCCCGCGATACGATTTGACTGACACACCGCAATCGCGGGGCAAGTCGAGTCGTCGCACCGCCGCTCCCACAATGCCTATGGGGCCGGGTTGGGCTGGTCCTGGTGGATGGCTTCGATAGCTGCCAATAGCTCGTCA
>JBOICD010000301.1:0-4934 GCA_050739855.1 Pseudomonas sp. | reverse complement strand
GCGTACCTGGCCCGTGATGACAGCCGCCCGCAACCGGGCAGCACCTGGGTGGGCAACAAGACCACTTTCTATCTGGACGACGACTCCCGCCTGGAAACCGGGCTGGTCTACCACGACTACCCGATGGACCTGCGCGAAGGCCCGATGCGCCTCAAGGTCGCCTATACCGACGTCAGCGGGACACTGAATTATTTCCGTAGAGACACCCTGTTCGGGCACGAAAGCAACACGACCGTGGGCTGGCGGACCACCAAGCACCTGCCCAACAGCGGTGCTTCACAGTTTGTCCGCAAAGACGACATCACCGGCGCCCGGACCCGAGACTTCAGCTACCAGGGCTCGGACACCGTGGTCCACGTCGGCAACGAGCTCGAGCTGGCGCCGGACCTGTGGCTGACCAGCGGCCTGGCGATGATTTATACCCGCCGCGAAAGCGACGTGAGCTTTCCGGCCAATGGCGGCAAGGTCAGCCAGCACGACTGGGACTACGCCCCGCGCCTGGGCCTGCGCTACGACATCAACCCTCAGTTGCAGGTCTATGGCAACCTGAGCCGCTCGGTGGAGCCGCCACACCCGTGGTCGCTGATCTGGAGCTCGCCCAGCGCCACCCAGCCTATCGAAATGCAGAACCAGACCGCCACCACCCTGGAGCTGGGTGCACGCGGCGAGTCCTCCATCGGCCGCTGGGACCTGGCCTGGTACTACTCGGACGTGCGCCATGAGCTGCTGGCCGTGGAGATCGTGCAAAGCCTGCCCGCCAAGGAGTTCAACGCCAGCCCCACCGTGCACCAGGGCGTTGAAGCCGGCCTCGACAGCCTGCTCTGGGAACGCGGCGGCGTCGGCAAACTGTCTCTGCGTCAGGCCTATACCTTCAGTGACTTCCACTACCGCGACGACGATGTCTTTGGTGACAACCGTCTGCCCGGCATTCCGATGCACTACTACCAGGCCGAATTGCGCTTCGACCTGCCGAGCGGTTTTTACGCCGGGCTCAATACGCAGATGGCTTCCAAGGTCCAGGTCGACTATGCCAACAGCTATCCGGCCGACGCCTATGCCCTGCTCGGTGCAACCTTGGGCTACAACGCGCCGAAACAGGACTGGCAAACCTGGATCGACCTGCGCAACCTGACCAACAAGCGCTACGCCGCCACGGTCACCCCCGGCTACAACGACAACGGCAAGGACATTGCCCACTCGACCCCCGGCGAAGGCTTCGGGGTATACGCCGGGGTGTCCTACAGCTTTCGCTAGCTGGGTAGTTGATATCGCCGAGGGTACCCTGGGTTACCGCTGCCGTTTCGTTCATCTGCGCTCCGTTGCTGTTCTCAACGTTAGTGCACGGCGCAGTGGCGCTGGGCACTGCCATTGATCCATCGGCTAGTTGATAGGCTGAATGGGTTGGAGAAGGCGCACTTGTTTGCCGTCGACTTCAATCTGGCCATTTTGCTGGAGACGGGTGAACACCCGGGAAACAGTCTCGCCGGCCAGCCCCAGGTAATTGCCGATTTCGTTACGTGAGATGCTCAAGTGCAGTTGATTGGCTGCGTATCCAAGCGTGTGAAAGCGTGCAGACAGGTTAACCAGCAAGGAGACAACCCGTGCATCGGCGGCTTTTTTCGAATGCAACCGGGTCATTTGTTGTGTATTGCGAATCTCACTGCTCATCGCCCGCATCAAATGCCGGCGTACCTGCGGCAACCGGATCAACAGCTCATCGAGAGGCGCGAAAGGAATTTCGCACACCTCGGTGGTTTCCAGCGCCTGGACTGATACCGGGTACGCTTCGGAACCCAGTCCTGACAGGCCAATCGACTCACCGGGCAGATGGATGCCGATGATCTTTTCTTCACCGGTTTCACTCAGGCAAACAGACTTCAATACGCCGGACCGTATCACGTAGATCGAGCTGAAACTGTCGCCCTGGCGAAACAGAAAATCGTTCTCTTTCAGGGCCCGGACGTGTTTGACCACGTCATCGAGCATGTCGACTTCTTCGGGACTCGCCGAACCAGGCAGGCACAGCGGCGCGAGACTGCAGGTTTTGCATTGCGTCTGGCGGTAAGCTGGCAATCGAATGGGCTCAGGCATTTATCGGGTCCTTATGGCGGAACACACGGTGCGCCTGGGCTGTGTCCATCAAGCGCACCTTACGGGCCAGACCAGTGTCCCGTGAGCCGACTTCAAACGCCCCTCAATAATCGTTATTTGATATCAAACTATTGATTTTATTGAATAAATACAAAGAGTCAGCGCGCAATACCCGACGTAAACGCAAGCAGTGGCAAAAGTGCCGTTGACATGGATCAATTACCCGCCGGGACATTACCGGTAGCATCCGCGCCTTTTGCCGCGACCTGATCATGACCCCGCTTGCCAAACCTGAATTGCTCGCCCCAGCCGGCACTCTGAAGAACATGCGTTACGCTTTCGCCTATGGCGCCGACGCAGTCTATGCCGGCCAACCGCGCTATAGCCTGCGCGTACGCAACAATGAGTTCGACCACGCCAACCTGGCGCTGGGCATCAAAGAGGCCCAGGCCCAGGGCAAGCGTTTTTACGTGGTGGTCAACATTGCCCCGCACAACGCCAAGCTCAAAACCTTCCTCAAAGACCTCGCGCCGGTGATCGAGATGGCCCCGGATGCGCTGATCATGTCTGACCCGGGCCTGATCATGCTGGTGCGCCAGCACTTTCCGCAGATGCCGATTCACCTGTCAGTGCAGGCCAATACGGTGAACTGGGCCAGTGTCGAGTTCTGGCGCAGCCAGGGACTGACCCGGGTGATTCTGTCCCGCGAGCTGTCGCTGGAAGAAATCGAAGAGATCCGCCAGCAGGTACCGGCCATGGAGCTGGAAGTCTTCGTCCATGGTGCCTTGTGCATGGCCTACTCCGGCCGTTGTCTGCTGTCGGGTTACCTCAACCGCCGCGACGCCAACCAGGGCAGCTGCACCAATGCCTGCCGCTGGAAGTACAGCGCCACGGCGGCCACTGAAGATGCCAGCGGCGATATCGTCCGCGAAGTACAACCGACCCTGGGGATCGGCGCACCCACCGAGCAGGTGTTCCTGCTCCAGGAAAGCAATCGCCCGGATGAAGACATGCCGGCCTTCGAGGACGAACACGGCACCTACATCATGAACGCCAAGGACCTGCGTGCAGTGCAGCACGTCGAACGCCTGACCCGCATGGGCGTGCATTCGCTGAAGATCGAGGGCCGCACCAAGTCGCACTTCTACTGCGCGCGCACCACCCAGGTCTACCGCCAGGCTATCGATGATGCCGTGGCGGGCCGTGAGTTCGACCGCAGCCTGATGCTCAATCTTGAATCGCTGGCCCAGCGCGGTTACACCGAAGGCTTCCTGCGGCGCCACGTGCATGACGAATATCAGAACTATCAGCGTGGCAACTCGGTATCCGAGCGCCAGCAGTTTGTCGGAGAACTGACCGGTGAACGCGTCGATGGCCTGGCTGAGGTGAGGGTCAAGAACCGCTTTGCCTTGGGAGATCATCTGGAGTTGATGACCCCGCGTGGCAACTACCATTTTGATCTGCACCAGTTGCGCGATCGTCAGGGGGCATCGATCGAGGTAGCACCGGGGGACGGGCATACCGTCTACCTGCCGATTCCCGAGCAGGTAGACCTGGGGTTTGGCTTATTGTTGCGTGAGTTGGTGCAATGATCGCAGGGCAAGCCCGCTCCCACTCCTGCACCGTTCAGGGAACTGTTGATCCTGATTGAACGAAGCACAGGCGATAAATTTACGGAATCTGCCTCGCCGAAACGTCTTTACCTAAGTGGCTCGATAATTTTTTTCCCGGGTACTGCAGTTTTGCCACGCTCATTCGTCTTATAGGGTGTAGGCAACAATTTTGACGGTATCTGGACTGGCCACGAAAGGGAGCGTTCACATGTATAACCCGCAACAGGCAGCGATCGCCAACCGCCCCGAGCGAAAACCTCGGCAAGCCTTGACAGTAAAAGCCGACGACAGCGACAACGAGCGTCCCGGCAACGAACATATTCGCGAACTGCTCAGGTCATTCGGGCTGCGTACCAGCCTGATCCGCCTCAAGGTCATCGATGCCTTGCACATGGCCGACAGGAGCGGGCGCAGCATCGGCGTACGCGGCGTCCACAGCCAGCTTGAACAGCTGGATATTCCCCTGTCGTTCCTCAGTGTGCGGGAAGTGCTCAAGCGCTTGTGCGTCGAGGGTGTGATCAGCATGGGCAACGACAAGTGCTACAGCCTCAACCCCGAGGCTCGCAGCATTCTGGAGCAAACCTGCCCACGCTAAGCGAAAGGCCGGCATATGCCGGCCGCGCTGATCACTTCAGAGCTTGACCTTGCGGCGCATGATGCCGTTGATCACCACAACCGCGACTGCCACCGCAATGGCAATGTACTGGAACACTTGTTCACTGATCGTCCCCTGCTTCTGCAGGTAGGACAGACCGAGCATGATCCCCAGCACCAGCAGGGAGATCAGAATGGAATATTTCAGGCGTTGACCTTGAGTCATTGATATTTCCTTGCAACATCGGGGTAAGGGCCCGGAACGGCCCATGCGCATCATACAACGCAGCCTTGCCGCGAGCGGACAATTTCCTCCTTCTGTAGTGACCTTGCGCCTGAAACCATGGCGTCCCGGGCATAGTCCCAGACGAATGGAAACTCGCCATGTTCCTCGGTCGATTACTAAGTGGCATCACCTTGCTGGTTGGCCTTGAGGCCCAGGCACTCCCCACCACGACACTCTCCCCCGATCAACGCGTTGCACTGGGTAAGCAACTGGCCGAACACGCAGGTGCCAGCCAGTGGCAACAACTCTGGCAGCGCTCGCGTCAGGCCGGGTATCTGTACGAACAATCGACGACTCCCCACTTCAGTCTTGATTCCACCGAGCTCATCGAGGCAGCAGCCCTGACCCTG
>JBOICD010000300.1:0-4940 GCA_050739855.1 Pseudomonas sp. | reverse complement strand
CTGTGGGAGCGGGCTTGCCCCGCGATGCGGCTTACGCCTGTGCCCGCTCATCCTGCGCCACCACCGCCTGGCACAACTCAATGATCTGCTCGCGCATCCAGCGGTTGGCCGGGTCCTGATCCGTACTTTCATGCCAGTACAGGTGGGTTTCCAGCGGCGGTACGTCGTTGACCGGCAGGCTCAGATAATTGAGCTGGTGGCGGCGGGCGAAGCGCTCCGGCACGGTCATGACCATGTCAGTCTGTTGCAGCACTTGCGAGGCCATCAGGTAATGCTGCGAACGCAGGGCAATCTTGCGCTGTACGCCCATCTTGCCCAGGGCCAGGTCGACATAGCCCAGGCCGTTGCGGCGGCTGGAAATATGAATGTGGGTCAACCCCAGGTAATCGTCCAGGCTGAGTTTGTCTTTGGCCATCGGGTGGCCCTGACGCAAGGCGCAGACGTACTGATCTTGCATAAGTTTGACGTGGCGCACCTGCGGGTCGGTGTTGAGCGGGGCATCGACGGCAAAATCCAGGCGCCCGGCAGCCAGCTCCTTGGTGGTCTCACGGCGCTTGCAGAGGAAACTTTCGATGATCACCGCCGGTGCCAGGCGGCGCAGGCGCTGGAACAGCGGTGGCAGAATCACCGCCTCGGTGAGGTCGGTCATGCTGATGCGAAAGGTCTTGTTCGCCTGCAGGGGATTGAAGATACGGCTTTCCTGCACCGACACGCGTAACAGCGACAGGGCATTACGCACCGGGCCGATGATGTTCTGCGCCATGGGCGTGGGCACCATGCCTTGGGCGGTACGCACGAACAGCGGGTCGTTGAAGGTCTCGCGTAGCCGCGCCAGGGCGTTGGACACCGCAGGCTGGGTGATGCCGACGATCTGCCCGGCACGGGTCAGGTTGGCTTCGGTGTAGATGGCATCGAAGACGATGAACAGATTCAGATCGACCTTGCTCAGGTTCATGGGCGCTGCTCTTGTTGGTGTTATGGGCCAATCATATATTGGTTATGAATGTTTATACACGCCGAGAATAGACTAGGTGGATTTTGCTCGCTGATCTAGGCTCTTCATCAGATCCTCATTCCACTGAAGGTACTGCCCATGGATTTCGCCTATTCACCCAAGGTCCAGGCGTTGCGCGAACGTGTCACGGCGTTCATGGATGCTTATGTCTATCCCGCCGAAGCGGTGTTTGAGCGCCAGGTCGCCGAGGGCGACCGCTGGCAGCCGACCGCAATCATGGAAGCGCTCAAGAACAAGGCCAAGGCTGAAGGGCTGTGGAACCTGTTCCTGCCCGAGTCGGAGCTGGGCGCAGGCTTGAGCAACCTGGAATATGCGCCTCTGGCTGAAATCATGGGTCGTTCGCTGCTGGGGCCCGAGCCGTTCAACTGCTCGGCCCCGGACACCGGCAACATGGAAGTGCTGGTGCGCTATGGCAGTGAGGAACAGAAACGTCAGTGGCTGGAACCGCTGTTGCGTGGCGACATCCGTTCAGCCTTTGCCATGACCGAGCCGGATGTGGCGTCTTCCGATGCCACCAACATGGCCGCCCGCGCCGTACGCGAGGGCGACCAGTGGGTGATCAATGGCCGCAAGTGGTGGACTTCAGGTGCCTGCGATCCGCGCTGCAAGATCATGATCTTCATGGGCTTGAGCAACCCGGACGGCCCGCGTCACCAGCAGCATTCGATGATTCTGGTGCCCACTGATACCCCCGGGGTGAAAATCGTCCGGCCACTGCCGGTGTTTGGTTACGACGACGCCCCCCATGGCCATGCCGAAGTGCTGTTCGAGAACGTGCGAGTGCCTTACGAGAACGTGCTGTTGGGGGAGGGGCGTGGTTTCGAGATTGCCCAGGGTCGTCTTGGCCCTGGACGCATTCACCATTGCATGCGTTCGATCGGCATGGCCGAGCGGGCCCTGGAGCTGATGTGCAAGCGTTCGGTGGAGCGTACCGCGTTTGGCCGTCCGCTGGCGCGCCTGGGCGGTAATGTCGACAAGATCGCCGATTCGCGTATGGAAATCGACATGGCGCGGCTGCTGACGCTGAAGGCGGCTTACATGATGGACACGGTGGGCAACAAAGTCGCTCGCAGTGAGATCGCGCAGATCAAGGTGGTGGCGCCGAACGTGGCCTTGAAGGTCATCGACCGGGCAATCCAGATTCATGGCGGTGCCGGGGTCAGTGGTGATTTCCCGCTGGCCTACATGTACGCCATGCAACGTACCCTGCGCCTGGCCGATGGCCCGGATGAAGTGCACCGGGCGGCGATCGGCAAGTACGAAATCGGCAAATACGTCCCTAAGGAAATGCTGCGCAGCGGACATTGATTCGCGCTATGGAAATCAGGCCCGCCCATGCGGGCCTGATTCATTTGTGGCTACCGGAGTTTGCGGGGTGGTGTGGCTGGTCGCGAGTCTTGAACAGTGACAACGCTACGCCGCCACTCAACAGGCATAGCGT
This sequence comes from Pseudomonas sp., assembly GCA_050739855.1. Taxonomy (GTDB): domain Bacteria; phylum Pseudomonadota; class Gammaproteobacteria; order Pseudomonadales; family Pseudomonadaceae; genus Aquipseudomonas. The sequence goes on along the minus strand of JBOICD010000300.1, from coordinate 2,484 downwards.
CACGCTGAGTGACAACAATGCCGGCACTGGGCCAACCAGGCCGTGATAGAAGATCTTGCTACCGATGAAGATCAGCACCAGGGCCAGGGCGTACTTGAGATAGACAAAGCGATGCATCAGCGCCGCCAGGGCGAAATACAGGGCGCGCAGGCCAAGGATCGCGAAGATGTTCGAGGTGTAGACAATGAACGGGTCCTGGGTGATGGCGAAGATCGCCGGCACACTGTCTACGGCGAACACCAGGTCGGCCAGTTCGATCAGCACCAACGCCAGGAACAGCGGGGTGGCGTACAGCACGGCCTTGTTCTGCCCAGCCGCCTTGAGGCGCACGAAAAAACGTGGGCCATGCAGGTCATCGGTGACGCGCAAATGGCCGCGTACAAACTTGAGCACCGGGTTGTTGGCCAGGTCCGGGTGGGCTTCTTCGCGGGAAAACAGCATCTTTATCCCGGTAACCAGCAGGAAGGCACCGAACACATAGAGGATCCAGGCGAACTCCTGGACCAGGGCACTGCCTACGCCGATCATGATCGCGCGCAACACCACCACGCCGAGGATGCCCCAGAACAGTACCCGGTGCTGGTAGAGGCGGGGGATGGCGAAGTAGCTGAAGATCATCGCCATGACAAAGACATTGTCCATGGACAGCGACTGCTCGACCAGGAACCCGGTGTAGAACTCCAGGGCACGTTGCGTGCCCAGCTCCCACCAGACCCACCCACCAAACAGCACACCGACGCTGAAATAGCCGGTGTACAGCAGCAGGCTTTCGCGCATCTCGATTTCGTGAGCCTTGCGATGCAAAACGCCCAGGTCCAGTACCAGCAGGCTCAGGACAATGCCAATGAATGCCAGCCAGAACCAGGTGCTGGTGCCGAGAATGTCGTTTTCGAGAAATGCCTGTAGAGCCGCCATGCGCCCCTCCTTGATTGTCCTCGTTGCCAGAAGCAGCAACAGTGACTCCGACATGGCGGCTTGGCAGCCGTCAGAGGGGCCCGGCGTCACTAATCAAAGCCTAGCTGCGGGGGAGCGCTGATGCCCGACCGGGCTGTTACAAATAATTGCGCGGGATAATACGGGCTGTCAGTAGACCCAGACTTCAACCCGCCGGTTGCGGATACGGCCCTCTTCGGCGGTATTGGCCGCCACCGGCAGTTCGTCGCCCAGGCCGACGATCTCGCGCAGGGCCACCCCTTCTCTGGCCAGCTCCCGGCGCACAGCCATGGCGCGCAGTCGAGAAAGCAAGACGGCACGCTCTGGATCGTCCTTGGCATCGCCAAATCCAACCAGTACGGCATCTTGTTCCAGTTTGTTGTGCTGGCGCAGGAACTCGGCCACCCGCCGCACATCACGCAGCGCTTTGTTGTCCAGGCTGGCATTGCCCTCCTGGAAGCGGAAGTTCACCGACAGGCGCTGGGCGTTGCGGGCCAGCGTCCGATAGGGCAGCGGCATGTTGTCGGCGGGGGACACTTTGACGGTCTGTACCTGCTGCCCGACAAACCCACTGCCGGTGACAATGGCCTGCCCTTTAGGGCTTTGGGCAAACTCCACCAGCGCCCGGGCCCACGGCGTGGCCTGGTCCGGCGACAGGTAGAAGTACAAACGTCGTGACAGCGGATAGTCTTCGCTGGCCACCAGTGCTGGGCTTGGCAGCATGGGGCGAGAGGCGCCGTCGGCGATCGCCAGCACCTTGGCGCCATGTACTGACGCCAGGCTGCTGAAACCAATGGCCTGGCGGTCAGTCAGGACGGTAGAGGCCAATTGCTCACCGGATTCGAAGCGCCGGGCCGTGCTGGCCAGCGTCTGCCCGGCGACATCGAGCACCAGCGCCTTGAAGGTTTCGAAGGTGCCTGAGCGGTCATCTCGGGCATACAGATGAATCGGCCCGTTGCCCAGACCCAGTTCCTCCCAGGTGGTGATCTGTCCGGAAAAAATCTGCGCCAGTTGCCCGGTGCTCAATTGCGGCAGGGGATTGTCGGGATGAACGATGACGGCGACGCCATCCAGGCCGATGACCTGCTCGGCGGTGGCGCTGTTCAGGTCACCCAATGCCTGAAGCGCGCTCAGCTCACTGACCTTGATCGGGCGTGAGGCTGCGGCCAGATCGGCCTGTCCGGTCTTCAGTGCGGCAAAGCCGGTGCTGCTGCCATGGGCGGCGATGTCGATACGCAAGGGCTGGCCATGGGCATTCTGGGCGTTGACCTGGATTTCATTGGCAGTACGGGTCGTCACGATTGATATATGGCGAGCGCCTTGAGCTTCCAGCATGCCCTTGACCAACGCTGGCGCCAGCGCCGCGCCAATGGTGTTCGAGCCCTGGATACGTAGTTGCGCCGGGGTGTCAGGGGCTGCCCGGGCAAGGAGCGGAAGCAGGCACAGCAGAATCAGGCTGAGGTGGCGGAACATGCCGGCAGGCACTCTTCGGGTAAAGGATGTGCCGCAGATTAAGACGGTTGAATGACCGTAAGATGACAGGAGCAATCG
>JBOICD010000299.1:0-4951 GCA_050739855.1 Pseudomonas sp. | reverse complement strand
GGCTTGCCCCGCGATGCGATTTGACTGACACACTGCAATCGCGGGGCAAGCCCGCTCCCACAGTCAACAGTGAGGACGGCCTCACGACGCACCGCGTGAACATTTCGGGGACGGCCCCATCCACTGCTAGAGATGTTGCATGTCCTGGATCATCCTGTTTTTCGCCGGCCTGTTCGAAGTAGGCTGGGCCGTCGGCCTCAAATACACAGACGGTTTCACCCGCCCGCTGCCCACTGTCCTGACCGTCGCCGCCATGGCTGTCAGCCTCGGCCTGTTGGGCCTGGCCATGAAAGAGCTGCCGCTGGGCACCGCCTATGCGATCTGGACCGGTGTCGGCGCCGTTGGCACGGTGATCGCCGGTATCATCCTGTTCGGCGAATCCATGGCGCTGGTGCGCCTGGCCAGCGTCGCGTTGATCGTCACCGGCCTGATCGGCCTCAAGGTCAGCGCCAGCTGACCTTGCCCTGCGCGGTCAGCGCAGGTTGCCACGCAACTGGCTGACCCGCTCACGCAACATCGCAGGTTCCGCCACCTCTACCGGGATGGCGGACCCGGCCACCAAGGTTACCCGCGACCACAAACGGCGAAAGAAGCCCTTGGCCGGGTCGCGACTGAAGAAACTCCCCCACAAGCCCTGCAACGCCAGGGGAATCACCGGCACCGGGGTCTGCTCGATGATCCGGCTCAGGCCGCCCTTGAACTCATCGATCTCACCGTCGGTGGTCAGCTTGCCCTCGGGGAAGATGCACACCAGTTCGCCATCGGCCAGGTAGGCAGCAATCTGCTTGAATGCCCGCTCGTAAGTCTCGGGGTCTTCATTGCGTCCGGCAATGGGAATGGCGCCGGCGGTGCGGAAGACAAAATTGAGCACCGGCAACTGGTAGATCTTGTAGTACATGACAAAGCGAATCGGCCGACGTACCGCTCCACCAATCAGCAGCGCATCCACGAACGACACATGGTTGCACACCAGTAACGCCGCGCCCTCCTCCGGGATCTGCTGCAGGTCGCGGTGCTCGACCCGGTACATGGAGTGGCTGAGCAGCCAGATCATGAAGCGCATGGTGAACTCAGGCACAATCCTGAAGATGTAGGCGTTGACGCCGATGTTCAGCAGCGACACCACCAGGAACAACTGCGGGATGCTCAACTCGGCCAGGCTCAACAGCACGATCGTGACAATCGCCGACACCACCATGAACAGCGCGTTGAGGATGTTGTTGGCGGCAATCACCCGTGAACGCTCTTGCTCAGGCGTACGCGACTGGATCAGCGCATACAGCGGCACGATATAAAAGCCGCCAAAAACGCCGAGGCCGACAATCGCCAGCAACACCCACCAGGCTTCGGTCATGCCCAGCAACGCCAGCCAGTCATGCGGCGTCGCCGCTGCCGGAACATCCCCCGAGTGCCACCACCAGAGCAAACCGAACAGGGTCAGGCCGAACGAGCCGAACGGCACCAGGCCGATTTCCACCTTGTGGCCGCTAAGGCGCTCACACAGCAGGGAACCCAGGGCGATGCCCACCGAAAACAAGGTCAGCACCAGCGTGACTACGGTCTCGTCGCCGTGCAGCCAGTCCTTGGCATAGGCCGGAATCTGCGTGAGGTAAATGGCGCCGACGAACCAGAACCAGGAGTTGCCGACAATCGAACGCGACACGGCCGGGGTCTGGCCCAGGCCCAGGCGCAAGGTCGCCCAGGACTGGGTGAAGATGTTCCAGTCCAGCTTCATCTGCGGCGACGCCGCACTTGCCCGCGGAATCCACTGGCTGGACAGGTAACCCAGCGCGGCCACCAGAACCACCGCACAGGCCACTACCGGCGCATAGTGCGTGCTGGACATCATCACCCCGGCGCCGATGGTGCCGGCCAGAATGGCCAGGAAGGTGCCCATCTCGACCAGGCCGTTGCCGCCGACCAGCTCCTGCTCATGCAGGGCCTGGGGCAGGATCGAGTACTTGACCGGGCCAAACAGCGCCGAGTGGGTGCCCATGGCAAACAGTGCCAGCAGCATCAGCGCCAGGTGGCTGGTCAGAAAGCCGATGGCGCCGATGGCCATGATGCCGATTTCCGCCAGTTTGATCAGGCGGATCAGCGCATCCTTGGGGTATTTTTCGCCGAACTGTCCAGCCAGTGCGGAAAACAGGAAGAACGGCAGAATGAACAGCAAGGCGCAGAGGTTGATCCAGATCGAGCGGTCACCGTCGATGGCCAGCTTGTAGAGAATCGCCAGGATCAACGACTGCTTGAACAGGTTGTCGTTGAACGCACCCAGCGACTGGGTAATGAAGAACGGCAGAAACCGTCGTTTGCCTAGAAGGCGGAACTGCGAGGCTTGACTCATCGTCCGTGTACCTGAGTGGGGCTTTGTCATTGGAGGCACGCAGAGCGGACAAAGCCACAATCACCCAGGTAAATGCAATCTACTTGTATAATCCGGCAATGCACGGCGAGACGAACAGCTCACCGCGCCAGGCCCCGCGCAGGGTGAGGCTGGCGACCATCATCCACAGACCGGCCAGCGCCACCACCAGCACCAGGCCCATGTGCTGGAAGAAACCCAAGCCCAGCCAGGCACCGAGCTTGAGGGTGGCCAGGGTGTAGACCCCCAGCGGAAAGGTGAAGCCCCACCAGCCCAGGTTGAACGGCATGCCATCGCGCATATAGCGCAGGGTGATCAGCACAGCGGTGAGCAACCACCACAAGCCGGCGCCCCACAACACGATCCCGGCAACCAGGCCCAGGCCGCGGGCAATTTCACCCAGGTCGCCGAAGCCGTTGGCAGCGAAGATCGCCGGTGCGTCGGCGCCCAGCAGCAACATACCCAACGCACCGGTGCCGATCGGGCCGAGCGCCAGCCAGCTGGAAGCGGCCATGTTGGCGTGGGGCAGTTTGTGCAGGGCCATACGCAGCATGAGGATGGTCAGGATGCTGAACGCTACCGGCAGCGACACCGCCCACAACACATAGCTGGTAATCAGTACCAGGAATTGACTGTGGGCATCGACCAGGTGCGGCGCCAGCTGGCCACCACTGGCGGCGGCAACCTCAGCGGCAACCACCGGCAACAGCCAGACCGCGGTCATCTGGTCGATGCTGTGCTCCTGGCGGGTGAACATCAGGTAAGGAATGGCCACCCCGCACACCAGCGCCAGGCCGACATCGAACCACCAGAGCGCCTCAACCCAGGGCACGATGCCTTCACCCCAGCGATTGACGCCAAACAGCAAGCAACCGTTGAGGATGGTGGCCAGCCCCATGGGGATGGTGCCGAAGAACATCGACACGGTGGAGTGGGCAAAAATCTGCCGCGCTTCATCGAAGAACATCAGCCAGCGTGCGGCATACAACGCGCTGAACAGGATGAACAGGGCAATGGTCAGCCACCACAAGGCTTCTGCCAGGCCATGCAGGCTGTCGATGCCGATCTGCATCAGGGCCAGGGCCAAGACCCCGGTACCCATGGTCGCGGCGAACCAGTTGGGGGTGAACTGACGAATGACTTCACGCGGGTGAGCCAGATGGCTCAACGGGCGCAAGGGTGAAGCAGTCTGTTGCAGGCATGGCATGGTCGGAGTCTCCTGTAGTCCGGTGACGTGAGACCATCTTATGCCTGTAAAGAATATCCATATAACGGGTATTTTCTCTATCTGTTATCTGTTTTACAGATATGGATCCATCTATATCCTTCTCCCGCCCAGGCGTATGCTTGACCACTGACGACCCCAACGCAATAACAACAAGGACGTGCCATGCTCAATGCCGTAAGACGCTACAACCCGCAAGTGCGCCTGCTGCTGACCACTACTTTTGTCTTGACCCTGGCGCGGGCGATCACCCTGCCCTACCTGGTGGTCTACCTCGCAGAAAATTTCGCTCTGGACGTCAGCGGCATCGGCCTGATGATTGGCGGCGCGCTGATTGTCGCCTCGCTGTTGAGCCTGTACGGCGGCTACCTGATCGATACCCTGCGCAGCTACACAGTGATCATCGTCTCGACCCTGGTCTTCGCCGTAGCCTTCGTTACCGCGATCGCCAGCCGCGAACTGAGCCTGTTCTTCACCAGTCTGGTGGTGATCAATCTGGCGCTGGCGGTGGTCGACATTGCCGCCAAGGCCGGATTTTGCGCCCTGCTACCGCTGGAAGAGCGCTCCGAGGTATTCTCGATCAAGTACACCTTGAGCAACGTCGCCTACGCCGTCGGACCCTTTGTCGGTGTGGCGCTGATCATGCTCGACAATCACCTGCCCTTTCTGGTTTCGGCGGCATTGGGGCTGGCCATGTGCCTGTGCTACCGGCGCTGGGGCGAGCGCTCGGCGCGAGCGCAGCTGGACGGCAGCCCTCAGGCCGGTTTTCTCAGTGTGGGCGGGCAGCTGCTCAAGGATCGCCGGTTGATCTGCTTCACCCTCGGCGGCGCGCTCAGTGCCGTGGTCTTCGGCCAGTTCACCGCCTACCTGTCGCAATACCTGGTAGTGACCACCAATGCCAGCGAGGCTGCGCGGTATATCAGTTACCTGGTAGCCACTAACGCCATCACCGTCATCGCCTTGCAGTATGTGATCGGTCGGCGCATCAGCAGCCGCCAGCTGATGCCCTGGCTGCTGGCCGGCATGGCGCTGTTCCTGGCTGGCCTGCTGGGGTTCTCCCTGGCCCAGTCGCTGCTGGTCTGGTGCCTGGCGATGCTGGTGTTCACCCTCGGCGAGATCATCGTCATCCCGGCCGAGTACATGTTCATCGACAGCATCGCCCCCGAGCATCTGCGCGGGGTGTATTACGGCGCGCAGAACCTGTCCAACCTGGGGGCAGCGCTGGGGCCGGTGATCTGCGGTTTTGCCCTGGCGCATCTGGTGCCGGCGGCCACCTTCTATCTATTGATTGGCTCGGTGCTGCTGGCGGCGTTGTTTTATTACCTGGGGGCTCGGCGCTGACCTCTTTCGCGGGGCAAGCC
>JBOICD010000298.1:0-4964 GCA_050739855.1 Pseudomonas sp. | reverse complement strand
ATCATGACCCTCGCCAATGATCCGATCGTAATCGTCAGCGCCGTGCGCACCCCCATGGGTGGCCTGCAGGGCGACCTGAAAAGCCTCACCGCTCCACAACTGGGAGCTGCGGCCATTCGTGCTGCGGTCGAGCGTGCCGGGGTTGCCCCGGATAGCGTCGAACAGGTGCTGTTCGGCTGCGTGCTGCCAGCCGGTCTGGGCCAGGCGCCAGCACGCCAGGCGGCGTTGGGCGCCGGGCTGAGCAAGAGCACCACCTGCACCACCCTGAACAAGATGTGCGGCTCGGGCATGCAGGCGGCGATCATGGCGCACGACCTGCTGCTGGCCGGCAGCGCCGATGTGGTGGTGGCCGGTGGCATGGAGAGCATGTCCAACGCCCCGTACCTGCTGGACAAGGCGCGCAGCGGCTATCGAATGGGCCACGGCAAGATCATCGACCATATGTTTTTTGATGGCTTGGAAGATGCCTACGACAAGGGCCGACTGATGGGCACCTTTGCTGAGGACTGCGCCGAGGGCAACGGTTTTACCCGCCAGCAGCAGGACGATTTTGCCATCGCCTCGCTGACTCGCGCCCAGCAGGCGATCAAGGACGGCAGCTTTGCCAGCGAAATCGTCCCGGTAGAAGTGACCGAGGGCAAGACGCAACGCCTGGTCAGTGACGACGAGCAGCCGCCCAAGGCGCGCCTGGACAAGATTCCCCAGCTCAAACCGGCGTTCCGCGACGGCGGTACGGTCACGGCAGCCAACTCCAGCTCCATTTCCGACGGCGCTGCGGCCCTGGTGCTGATGCGCCGTTCCCAGGCTGAAAAGCACGGGCTCAAACCCCTGGCAGTCATCCATGGTCACGCGGCCTTTGCCGATACCCCGGCGTTGTTCCCGACTGCACCGATTGGCGCCATCGACAAACTGATCAAGCGCACCGGCTGGAACCTGGCCGAGGTCGATCTGTTCGAAATCAACGAGGCGTTTGCCGTGGTTACGCTGGCGGCGATGAAGCACCTGGACCTGCCGCACGACAAGGTCAACATCCACGGTGGCGCCTGCGCCCTGGGCCATCCGATCGGCGCTTCGGGAGCACGAATCCTGGTCACCCTGCTGGCAGCCTTGCGCCAGAAAGGCCTGCGTCGCGGTATCGCGGCGATCTGCATCGGTGGCGGTGAAGCAACCGCCATGGCCGTCGAGTGTCTGTACTGAGGTGCACCATGCTAGTCAATGACGAACAACAGCAAATCAGTGACGCGGTCCGTCAGTTCGCTCAGGAGCGCCTGCGGCCGTTTGCCGAGCAATGGGACCGTGAGCATCGCTTTCCCAAGGAAGCGATTCAGGAGATGGCCGAACTGGGCCTGTTCGGTATGCTGGTGCCAGAGCAGTGGGGTGGCAGCGATACCGGCTACGTGGCCTACGCCATGGCGCTGGAAGAGATTGCCGCTGGCGATGGCGCTTGCTCGACCATCATGAGCGTGCACAACTCGGTGGGGTGTGTGCCGATCCTCAAGTTTGGCAGCGACGCGCAGAAGCAGCAGTTCCTCAAGCCTCTGGCCAGTGGCGCAATGCTCGGTGCCTTTGCGCTGACCGAGCCCCAGGCCGGCTCCGATGCCAGCAGCCTGAAGACCCGCGCCCGGCGGGATGGTGATCATTACGTATTGAACGGCTGCAAGCAGTTCATCACTTCCGGGCAGAATGCCGGGGTGGTGATTGTCTTTGCCGTTACTGATCCCGCTGCCGGCAAACGCGGCATCAGCGCTTTTATCGTCCCGACTGACGCGCCCGGCTATCAGGTTGCCCGGGTCGAGGACAAACTCGGCCAGCACGCTTCCGACACCTGTCAGATCGTTTTCGACGATGTGCGGGTGCCGGTCGCCAACCGCCTGGGCGAGGAAGGCGAAGGCTACAAGATCGCGCTGGCCAACCTCGAAGGGGGCCGTATCGGTATCGCATCGCAGTCAGTGGGCATGGCCCGCGCCGCCTTTGAAGTGGCTCGCGACTATGCGCGTGAGCGCCAGAGTTTTGGTAAAGCGCTGATCGAGCATCAGGCCGTGGCCTTCCGCCTGGCTGACATGGCCACCCGTGTCGCTGTCGCCCGGCAGATGGTCCTGCATGCCGCCGCACTGCGCGATGCCGGGCGTCCGGCGCTGGTCGAAGCCTCGATGGCCAAGCTGTTTGCCTCGGAAATGGCCGAAAAGGTCTGCTCGGATGCCTTGCAGACCCTCGGCGGTTATGGCTATCTGAGCGACTTTCCGCTGGAGCGTATTTACCGCGATGTGCGGGTCTGCCAGATCTATGAAGGCACCAGCGATATTCAGCGCATGGTTATTGCGCGCAATCTTTGAAGGGAGCAGCTTGCATGTCATTTGAAACCATTTTGCTGGACATCCACGGCAAGGTCGGTCTGATCACCCTCAACCGTCCGCAGGCACTCAATGCGCTCAATGCGCAGATCGTTGGCGAGATCAATCAGGCCCTGGATCAGCTGGAAGCCGACCCGAACATCGGTTGTGTAGTGCTCACCGGCTCGGCCAAGGCCTTTGCCGCGGGCGCTGATATCAAGGAAATGGCTGACCTGCGTTATCCGCAGATCTATGTCGATGACCTGTTCAGCGATGCCGACCGTATCGCCAACCGGCGCAAGCCGATCATTGCAGCCGTCTCGGGCTTTGCCCTGGGCGGCGGTTGCGAGCTGGCGATGATGTGCGACTTCATTCTCGCCGCCGACAATGCCAGGTTCGGCCAGCCGGAAATCAACCTCGGTGTGTTGCCCGGCATGGGCGGTACCCAGCGTCTGACCCGTGCCGTCGGCAAGGCCAAGGCCATGGAACTGTGCTTGAGTGGTCGTCTGATGGGCGCCGAGGAAGCCGAGCGGGCAGGTCTGGTGGCGCGCGTGGTACCGCAGGCCGAGTTGCTCGAAGAAGCCTTGAAGGTGGCGGCAACCATCGCCAGCAAGTCGATCCCGATGACCATGATGGTCAAGGAAAGTGTCAACCGTGCCTTCGAGGTCAATCTGGCAGAAGGCGTGCGCTTCGAACGCCGAGTGTTCCATGCCGCCTTCGCGACCGAAGACCAGAAGGAAGGCATGGCGGCGTTCATCGCCAAGCGCGAAGCGCAGTTCAAGGACCGTTGAACGCAAGGGGCTGCTACGCACCGGTGCGAACCAGCCCCTGATTTTGTCGCTACAAGCTGAAGAAGTACTTTGCTGCTGATGCCGCATTGATGGGTGCGCGGTAGACATCGACGGTTCTGCCGGTGTGGGCATCGATCATGCTGGACCCGGCGGTATGGCGCTGGGCGGCAGTTTTCAGGTGCCCGACGATGAAGCCTTCGCGCGGTGTGCTCATGGCTGGATAGTGGAAGTGGGCATACCACAGGCCAGCGTCATGGTGGCTGATCTCGTATTCGTCGAGAAAGTCGTCTGCCCGGTCTTTGACCTTGGCCAGGTGTCTGCGCGGGCCTGCAGCGCGCACCTGTACCTGATCATGATCAATCAGGTACTGCACCTCTCCCATTCTCGGGTTCTGCCTTAACGCGGCTTGGGTCCGCAGCTCCAGTGCCTGGGCTTTGAGGGTTTGGGCCAGCTCATCGAGCGCCTTCATCGTCAGTGCAGCATCGTCAGCGCGGGTTGCTTCATCGGTCTGGTTTGTATCGGTCAAGCGCTGTTCGATGGCCCTACGCTCTATTTTCAACAGCAATTGCTGGTGTTCAAGCAGCTCCTCGATCTCGATCGGCAGATAGCTGGCCGACGCTGTTGTTTGCAGGCTTTCAAGGACCTGGCGCGCGTTTGCCATCCGCGTACGGCTGTCCTTGAGCAAGCGTTTCAACGATCGTGACGTGCCCTGCGAAAGGCTGGAGGCCGGGCGGCCCGGTACTTCGATCCAGTCATCCTGTTGCCGTCGATAGGTGCGTGACGGCGTCTTGTTGTCCGGGCCTGGAATGTCGACCAGCGAGTCATCACCTACCCGGGGTTGTGCCAACAGCAGGCCATTCTCTGTTGTCTCGATCAAGCCGGGCGCCTGATTGCGTAGTTGGTTGACCGTGCTGCTGGGCGGGTAGTCAGGAAAATCGGCCAGGTCCTGCTGCACGCCGTCGGCTATATGTTGTGCATCACCACGCAGCTCGGTCAGCACCTGCAATGCAGCGGGGTCATTGAGCAGTGACTTCAGGTTGTCCAACTGGCGTAACGTGGCACTGAGCTGCTCATCAATGCTACGCAGCAGGCGTACCTTCAATTCAACGGCAGGCTGCTCAAGATCGGTCAGACGCAGCCGTTGCGCGATACTCAGGTTGAGGGTCTTCCAGGCACGGTCCAGCCAGTAGGTACCCAGGTCGTCCAGTGAGTAGAGCAGGCCCAACCGGTTGAAGTTGTTTTCCGCCCGCAGGAAATGCCACATCAGATGCTCTGAGGTGGGTTCCAGGTTTGACTGTACCTCTTGATTGAGCTCGGCAATTTTTGCTTGGTGTCGACTGGCCAAACGCTTTAGCTGCCCGCGAGCGTTCGTCCAGCCAGGTAGGCAAGGTCTGCCCTGAAACCGAGGCCAGTTCGACCCGGCCGGGTGCGAGCAGGCCGAGGTTGCCGATCGCCAGCTGGGCCAGTGAAAAACGTACTGGATGCACAGTCCCATCGATGATCAACGAGTCCTGGCCGGGTATCGCCGCCGCTTCGACCTGATGGTTGATGACTACTACATCGCGAACCGCCAGATCGCTGCCCGGGTGGTCAGTTTTGATTTGCTTCGCCAGTTGCTGGTAGCTGAACGATTCGGCGTCGTCTATTCCATCGAGCCAGAACTGCCCCGCAGCGTCGTCGTAGCTTTGGGCAGTATCGAGAAGCATCGCACCATAGCGGCGTATGAGTGGACCTGTGGTGTTGCGCAGCCAATCTGGAAGGTGTTCGACAAGTTGCCTGCGCAGATTCTGCTCCGTGGCACTGCACAGGGTGATCATTGAGGTCAGACGATCCATTTCGAGAC
>JBOICD010000297.1:0-4976 GCA_050739855.1 Pseudomonas sp. | reverse complement strand
CCCCCGACCCTGTTGCAGGCAGTCACCGCTGATTTCATGGCTGAAGGTCATTTCATCGGCCATATCCGGCGCATGCGTGCGCTTTACCAGGCCCGTCAGCTGTGTCTGCTGGAAGTACTTGAACGCAGGCTCGGACACTTCTTCACGATTGCACCGGTTGAAGCCGGCATGCACCTGATTGCCTGGCTGCCGCAGCACCTGGACGACCAGGAAATCGCCCGCCAACTGACCCAACACGGCGTCCACACCTACGCCTTGAGTGACTACTGCCTGCAGCGCTACTTGCCCCCTGCCCTGTTGATCGGCTTTGCCGGCACCGCGCAGGAACTGGCCGAAGCCAAGGTCGAGGCCCTGGTGCAGGCGCTCAAGGCCATGGGACAGCCTGTGTAGACGTCGGCCAGTGGTCTTATCATTTGCTTCGTAATGGATCTATCGAGCGTTCCTCAGCGGCGCGATAAAGAACGCGCCGGTAGAACCGGTGCCCGCACCAGGAACGACTCGAATGAATGCTATCCAAGAACGCTTCACCCGGTTGCTCGATAACAAGACTAAAGGCGCCGCAGCGCCGGTGCTGTTGACCCGCGACCTGGCCACACGCCTGATCGAACGCATTGATCAGGTGCGTTTGTTTGCCCATGCCTATCCGTTACTGACCAACCTCACCCACGGGCGCCTGACGCCCTTCGACCTGCTCGACTTTGCCTACCGCCATGAGCTCAAGGGTTTGAGCCTGCACATGCTCGACGGCGAACACAACAGCCTCTCGCAGATGAATGCCGAGCAATTGCGCGCCTTCGCCGACAAGGCCCGCCGGCTCGAACTTGAAGTCCATCTGGAAATCAGCAGCACGCTGAAACCGGACGTTGATGCGGTGATCGCCGTGGCCAATGCCATCGGCACCCGCAACATCCGCGTGTACTCGCGCTACGAAGGCGCGCTGTCGCAGGTCATGGACACCATCGCCGGCGACCTGCACTACCTCGGCCAACAAGCTGACATCCACAACCTGAACTTCGACTTTGAGCAACATGAAGAACTCAAGAGCGATGAAATCGCCCGGATGCTCAAGCAGGCCAATCATCCGCGCCTGCATGCGCTGTTCGACTTCGGCAACATGATCAACGCTTGCGAGCAACCGCTGGAGGCCTTGACGAACCTCGCGCCGCACATTCGCCAGGTACACCTCAAAGGCGTACGCGTCGTCCCGGAAGCACAGGGCTTTGGCCATTACGGTGTGCTCCAGGGCAGCGCTGAAGACGACCTGCCCAGCCCGCGCATGGTGTACGAGTTGTTGATGCTCGGCGAACAGCGTCCGCAGGTCATCGCCTTCATCCTTGAACAGGAAAACCACTACATCGCCCCGGCGTTCCGTCAATCCAACGAGCCTGCCGACCCCTTCATCGCCTACCGCGAAATGAGCGAAACGCCTCTGCCCGCCGGCTTCACCCTTGAGCAGATGCTGGCCGGCGAACAGCGCTGGGCGAACAACCAGGTCAGCTACGTCAAAGGCCTGCTCGCCGAACTGCGCACCCTGGCCGAACTGAGCCTGGCCACCCGTGCCTGACACCGCGCCCCCCTCTACGCCTGGAGAATAACAATGACTGCACACGACAAGGCCAAATGGTTCAAATTCCTGATCCTGATCCTCGGTGGCGGCACCATCTACAAGCTGGCTAACCTCAAGGACGCGTTCTATGTGCCAATGCAGACGTTCATGGGCTTGTCCCATACCGAGATCGGTTTGCTACTCAGTGCCAACGCCATCATCGCTACCGGCCTGTTCGTGGTCGGCGGCCTGCTTGCCGACCGTTTCGACACCCGTAAACTAATCCCGGTCGGCCTGCTCGGCACTGGCGCGCTGGGCCTGTATCTGGCAACTTTCCCGCCGTTCAGCAGTTTGATGATCGTCTTTTGCCTGCTGGCGGTGTGTGCCGACTGCATCTACTGGCCGGCGCTGCTCAAGGCCATTCGTGGGCTGGGCAATGACAAGGAACAAGGGCGCCTGTTCGGTTTGCTCGAAGGTGGTCGCGGGGTGGTTGACACCCTGGTGGCGTTCTCGGCGCTTGGTGTGTTCATTGCCATGGGTGCCGCTGAAGCGGGTCTGAAAGCCGCCATCGTGTTCTATTCGGTAATCGACATCGCCGCAGGTGTACTGACCTGGTTCCTGCTCAAGGGCAACCACAGCGCACCGATCATTGGCCCGAAGAAAAACCCGCTGTCCAACCTGATGGAAGCGATCAAGGTTCCGGCGATCTGGCTGGTCAGCTGCAATGTGTTCATGGTGTACATCGTTTACTGCGGCCTGACCTACTTCATTCCCTACCTCAAGGAAGTCTATGGCTTGCCGGTTGCACTGGTCGGCGCCTACGGCATCATCAACCAGTACATGCTGAAGATTCTTGGCGGTCCAGCGGGTGGTTTCCTTGCCGACAAACAGTTCAAGAGCCCCAGCCGTTATATGAAATGGGCATTCCTGGCGTTGTTGCCGATGATGGTGATCATCCTCATGGTGCCCAAGAGCCCCGGTTACATCTATGCGGGCATGGCTGCCACGCTATCCTTCGCCTTTATCGTGTTCTCGATGCGCGGCGTGTTCTGGGCACCGATGGGAGAAGTGGGCATCGCCCCGCATATCACTGGATCAGCCTTCGGTATCGGCTGCCTGATCGGCTATGCACCGGGCATGTTTGCCTATGTGGGCTACGGCGCCATTCTTGATCACTTCCCAGGACAACAGGGTTACAACTATGTGTTCATGGCGATGATGGGGCTGGCGGTGATTGGCTTTGTGGTTGCCAGCCTGATGCAGCGGTTGGTGCGCAGTAATGCTCAGGTTGCAGGTGCAGGGGCGCAAACAGCGGTGTGAGCGATCGCGGGGCAAGCCCGCTCCCACAGTGTGTTGTGCATCACCTGTGGGAGCGGGCTTGCCCCGCGATAAGTCACATCTCCACCTGCGTACCCAACTCAATCACCCGGTTGAGCGGCAGGTTGAAGTACTTCAGGTTGCTGTTGGCATTCTTCAGCAAGAACGCAAACAGCCCCTCACGCCAACGCGCCATGCCGATGCGTTTGGTCGGGATCACCGTCTCGCGGCTGAGGAAATAGGTAGTGCCCATCGGGCTGAACTCCAGCGCTGGTAGATGGCACAGCTGCAACGCGGCCGGTACGTCAGGCTCTTCGATAAAGCCGAAGTTAAGGTTTACCCGGTAGAAGCCATCGCCAAAGTCCTGTACCTCGAATCGCTCTGACTCCGGCACCCGCGGACGATCCTGGGACACCACCGTCAACAGCACCACCCGCTCATGCAGCACCTGGTTGTGCAGCAGGTTGTGCAGCAGCGCATGGGGGACTGCATCAGCCCGGGCAGTAAGGAACACGGCTGTCCCCTGGACCCGGTGCGGTGGCTGCGAGTGGATGCTGCTGATGAACAACGGCAGCGGCAAGGCCGACTCGTCGAGGCGTTCGACAATGATCTTGCGTCCGCGCTTCCAGGTGGTCATCAGGATGAACAGGGCAATACCGGCAATGATCGGAAAGGCGCCGCCCTGGAAGATCTTCGGTGCGTTGGCGGCAAAGTACAGGCCGTCGACCAACAGGAAACCCAGCAACAGCGGCACTGCCAGCCAGCGCGGGGTCTTCCACAGCAGCAGGACTACGGCCGCTGCTAGCAAGGTGGTGATCAGCATGGTGCCGGTTACCGCAACACCGTAAGCCGCTGCCAGGGCGCTGGAAGACTCGAAGCCGATCACCAGCAGTACCACGCCAACCATCAGCGCCCAGTTCACCGTACCGATGTAGATCTGCCCCTGCTCCTGGCTGGAGGTGTGCTGGATGAACATGCGCGGCACATAACCGAGCTGGATCGCCTGGCGGGTCAACGAGAAGGCGCCGGAGATCACCGCCTGGGAGGCAATGATGGTCGCCAGCGTGGACAGGGCGATCATCGGCAGCAAGGCCCAGTCGGGGGCCAGCAGGTAGAACGGGTTGCGCACCGCCTCGGGGTTGCCAAGGATCAGCGCGCCCTGGCCAAAATAGTTGAGCACCAGGCCCGGCAGTACCAGCAGGATCCAGGCTCGGGCAATCGGTTTGCGGCCGAAATGGCCCATGTCGGCATACAGCGCCTCGGCGCCGGTCAGGGCCAGTACCACCGCGCCAAGGATCGCCACGCCCATACCCGGGTGCACGATAAAGAAGTTCACCGCCCAGGCCGGGTTCATCGCCAGCAGCACTTCCGGGCGCTGGACGATGCCGTAAACGCCCAGCGCGCCCAGCACGCTGAACCACAGGACCATGACCGGTCCGAAGAGGATGCCGATACGCGCAGTGCCGTGCTTCTGGATAAGGAACAGCGCCACCAGCACCACCACCGCCAAGGGCACGACCCAGTGCTCGATGCCATCGAACGCCAACTGCAAACCTTCGACTGCAGAAAGCACCGAGATCGCCGGCGTGATCATGCTGTCGCCGTAAAACAGCGCTGCACCGAACAAGCCGAGCAACACCAGTACCCGGCTCAAGCGTGGATAGGGTGCCGCTGCCCGTCGGGCCAGGGCTGTCAGCGCCATGATGCCGCCCTCCCCCTGGTTGTCGGCACGCAGCACGAACAGCACGTACTTGATGGTTACCACCCAGATCAACGACCAGAACACCAGTGACAAAATGCCCAGCACGCCGTCATGGTTGGCCTGCACACCATAGTGACCGCCGAAAACTTCTTTGAGGGTGTACAGCGGGCTGGTGCCGATGTCGCCATAAACCACGCCGACGGCGGCGATGAGTAGGCTAAGTGACGAAGTTTTTACGGGGGGGTGGGGTGTTGCTGAGGATAAGACTTGGCTCACGGTAGGAAGTCTCGGAACGTAGGGCCTGAAAACGCTGACAGTATCTCTTTATGCGTTACGAGTCTTCGTAAAGAGTCCGTAATTTTTTTACAGCTGGGACTCATCGCGGGGCAAGCCCGCTCCCACAGGTGGTTG
>JBOICD010000296.1:0-4996 GCA_050739855.1 Pseudomonas sp. | reverse complement strand
CCTGTAGGAGCGGGCTTGCCCCGCGATGCTTTCAACCCTTACTGAACAGTAACGGTGATCTTCTTCGATTCAACGCTTGGCTTGAACGGCACGTGGAACTTGTCGCCCAACACCAGCTGCAGGGTGTGCTTGCCTGGGGTCAGGGTCAGTTCGACCTCGGTCTGCGCCTTGCCGAAGTGCAGTACTTGCGGACCGGCGGGCAGCGGCGCCTTGTTTTCCGGCAGCGGGCTGGCAGGCAATACCTGATCAGCGGCCGGTTCCTTGTCGACATCTACCAGCAGGTGGTGGTGGCCGGTGTGCGGGGTCTGGTCACCCGCGGGTTTGAGCTCCATGCCCTCGATACCGAATTTGACGGTGAAGGTCTTGTCGACCGTCGCGCCATCGGCCGGGGAAACGATGAAGACCTTGGCGTCTTTCGGCGGCTCCTGGCTCTTCTGGCCTTCGGCGGCTGCGGCAAATGCCGAAACGCCCATCAACAGGCCAACGACGGCTGCACGCGAAACTAGGCCTTTCATTCACTTCTCCTGTGATTTGTTTCTATAACCTTGCCTGTGAGACAAAAGGCAATGGCTTGCAACCATAGATCAATTGAATCGGAAAATATCCGAATTTTCGCACAGAAAATATTTCATCCTGCGCCTAACATCCTACAGCCGATGTTGTCCTAAGTTGCGCTCGACCGTGGCATCATCAGAAAGCTGCGGCGAACTTTTTAACTGCCAATGAATTCAAGGGACTTAAATGCGCCTGACCATAGGGATACTACTTGCCGCCCTGCTCAGCCCATGGGCACAGGCCGAACTGATCGACGACATGAATGACCGTGGCGAATTGCGCATTGCCGTCGAAGCCAGCACGCCGTCGTTCAACTTCAAGGATGACGGCAAGCTGACGGGGTTTGAAGTCGAACTCGGCCAATTGCTGGCCAACGAACTGGATGTACGCGCCGAGTTCCTCGTGACGACTCGCGACGATTTGCTGCCGGGTGTCGAGAGTGGCAAATATGACATCGCCCTGAACCAGGTCACTGCCACCCCCGAACTCAAGGAGCGTCTGGATTTCAGCGAACCCTATAGCTATTCCAGCGCCCAGTTGATCGTGCGCAAGGACGAGGAGCGCTCACTGGCCACCCTCGGCGCACTCAAGGGCCACAGCCTCGGCGTGGTTCAGGGCAGTCAGTTCGCCGAGCAGGCGCGGGGCGTCGAAGGCGTCGATCTGCGCAGCTATCCAGACGCCAGCCAACCGATCAAGGACGTGGCCAGCGAGCAGATCGATGCCGCCATCAGCGACCGTCTGTTGGTGCCTTATGCCATTCGTGACAGCCAGCAAGCGGTGACCGAAGGCGCGACTGTCGGCCCGATCCTGAGCCTGGCGATTCCGTTCCAGAAGGGTAACCCGGCGTTCCACAGCGCGGTGGATAAAGCCCTGCAGCGCATCAAGGCCGATGGCCGGCTGAAAGTGCTGTCAGAGAAA
Organism: Pseudomonas sp.; assembly: GCA_050739855.1. Taxonomy (GTDB): domain Bacteria; phylum Pseudomonadota; class Gammaproteobacteria; order Pseudomonadales; family Pseudomonadaceae; genus Aquipseudomonas. The sequence goes on along the minus strand of JBOICD010000296.1, from coordinate 3,523 downwards.
TGGTTTGGGATGGATGCCAGCACACCGCCGAAGGAATAAAAGCATCGCGGGGCATGTGGGAGCGGGCTTGCCCCGCGATGCTTTTAAAGCTGCCTCAAGGCTTGCTCTGCCGCCTCAAGCTCCAGCTCACTGAACACCAGCACCCCCTCGCGGCGCAGCAAAGCTGTAGTCACCCCTTCACCCGCCACCTTGGTACCACTGAACGTTCCGTCATAGGTCAGCAGGTTGCCGCACGAAGGGCTACCCGACTTGAGCACCGCGATACGGATGCCATGCCGCCGCACCAGCTCCAGCGCCAGCTGCGCACCGGCCAGAAACTGCGCACTGACATCCTCGCCAGCAACCGTAATCACCTGTGCATCGCCATCCAGCACCGCACTGCCCTGGCCGCCGGGAATTTCCGCCGCTGGCCGTGGCGTCGGCAATCCGCCTGCCACTTCCGGGCACAACGGCACGATCCGGCCTTCGCGTTGCCAGCGTTGCAAAAGATCCGGGTGACCACTGGCGCGCCCGTCATAACGCACCGGCTGACCTAGCAGGCAGGCGCTGACCAGCACTTGGTGCGGCTTAGAACGGTTCGTTGCCACGACGGCGGAACCAACCGGTGACCGACAAACGCTCGCGCCGGGCCGGCAGCACTTCATGGGGAATATCACCGGAAAGGAACACCACCAGGCAGCCACCGATGGGCTGCACATCGTGCTCTGCACCGTCCTTCAGGCTCATGCGCAACTGCCCGCCGTCATCGGGCAACCAGTCCGGGTTGAGGTAGATCACCGCTGAAACCGTGCGCCGGTCGTCGTCGCGGAAACGGTCGAGGTGCTTGCGATAGAAGGCCCCTGGCGGGTACAGGGCGAAGTGACACTCGAAGTCTTCAAGACCCAGGAACAACCCACGGTTGAGCACTACACGCAGACCGTCCATCAATTCCAGATATTGGTCGCAGCACTCGGCCTGGACAGGCTCCAGCCACTGGATATGGTCGCCGCGAATGCCTTCGCGAACCTCCTGGGTTATCCCCCGCCCTACCGCTGCAGGCGCCAGCTCGCCCTCTGCGGCGCGCGTACGACACTCAGCCGCCAGCGCCAGGGTCAGAGACGCTGGAAGAAAGATGTCCTGCTGTGACCAGCCATGGGTGGCCAGGTCGTCGACAATGCGCGACAGCAGTGGGTGATCAGAAGATGGGGGCATGGCGCGCATAGTATCCATCTGCTGCGAAAACCGACAGCGCCACTTGGCCGAGAGTATGCAATGGCTTCTCGACAAAGCCCGGCCAGGCCAAGACAATAGCGCCCTGCCGACAGGAGTCCTGAATGCGTCGTTTGTTTTTTTTGCTGATAATGATCTGCACCACGCCTGTCTGGGCAGACAGCCTCGACCAACTCTACAAGGTCGCCGGCTGGCCTGAGCAGCGCGCCCACTTTACCGATGCCCTCGATGCCGCCCAGCAGCGCTATCGCAACAGCCTGCCGCCCGCCGTTTATCAGGCGTTGGTCAATAACAGTAACCAGCGTTTCCAGGCCCAGGCTGTGGACAAGCGCGCGCAGGCTCAATTGCGTGCCAACCTGAGCAATCCCGGCCCTGCGCTGGCTTTCTTCCAGTCGCCGCTGGGACGCAAGATTGTCGCCGCCGAACTGCTGGCCACCCGTCGTGACCAGCTGGCCAAGAACGCCAAGGGCTTGCCCAAGATCCAGGCCAGCGACAACCGCCTGCTGATCATCGGCCACCTGGCCCAGGCCCTGCCTGCCCGTGAAGCCGGTGCCGAAGTGAGCCTGGCGATTGCCGGGGTCGCGGCCGACAGCCTCAGCCAGATGATCCCCGGCCTGCTCGGCGGCGCTCAGGCCCAGGGCCTGCTCGACGGTCAGCGCCAGCGGCTGATGCAGCAGATCGGCAGCGAACTGAACAACACCCTGCTCTACGTGTATCGCGACTTGTCCGATGAAGAGCTGGATGAGTTCGCCACCTTTGCCGAATCGGCAGACGGCCAGAGGTACTACAAGGCTGCCCTGGCCGCGATCCGCGCCGGTCTGGCCGTCGGGCAGAACACCTCGGACCTGAAGTGATCAGCCCAGGCGCTGGTCGATGAAGTCAAAATAGCGTTGACGGATCGCCGGCAACTCGTTAGCCAAATGGTGGCGCGCCTCGGGAATCAGCAGGATGTCGGGCGCGGCGAATTTCTCCTGCAGCACCTTGAGGTTGTGCGGCCAGTCCACGGTCATGTCGGATTGCCCCTGAATGATCAACGGCCGCCGCGCACTGACCGGCGCCGCCTCGATGCGCTTGATCCAATCGACCAGCGCCCCGACCCAGGCCGTCGGCAAGCATCGCGGTTGCAGCGGGTCTGCCTGCAGGAAAGGCAGGAAGGTCGGGTCGTTGCTGTTTTCACTGAAGCGCCGCTCGATACCTTTTACGAACGGGCGCAACAGGCGATAGCTGAATTTCGACCAGCGCCACGAACGTGGCCGCACCAACGGCGCCAGCAGGATTACCTGGCCCTGGGCCGGGCTCTGCGTGCCACCGTGCAGCAGATGATCGATGACAATCGCCCCGCCGGTACTTTGCCCACATAGATGCCAGGGCTGCGGCAACTCAAGGTCACGGCCCTGTTCGAACAGCGCCTGCAACACCTGCTGGTAGGCGTCGAAATCATTGATGCTGGCCCGCTCGCCGCTGGACAGACCATGCCCCGGCAAGTCACAGGCGATCACTGCGTAATCCTGATCCAGCGCCCAGTCGATCACATGGCGGTACAAGCCCATGTGATCGTAGAAACCATGCAACAACACCAGGGTCGCCACCGGCGCCGCTGGCAACCAGACCTGCCCGACCAGTTCGAAACCCGCCGCCTCGAAACGTCCCAACCAGTGTTGCGCAGCAACCTTGCGAGCAGGCAGATCCAGCCCGTAATAACGCTGATAGGCCTGGGCCTGGGTCGACAACGGCTGGCGCGCCGTCATCGGCGCCAGGCTGGCGCGTAACGAGTCGGGTTGAAATGACGCAGGCATAGAGGATTTCCACACAGCAAAAGCCGGATATTGACCTGTGATATTCAGCTGTCGCCAGCAGCATGGCAAGCTAAGCGACTTTTCCCGGATATTGCCTTCATGCTCGCGCCATTCCCTCGCACCCTGCTCGGCCTGCTGATCGCTGCCCTTTGCGCCGCCGGTTTGTGGTGGGCCTATGACAGTTTCCAGAGTCGCTATCTACGCACGTTCGATAACCAGACCGCACTGTTCTCCGGCGACCGACTGCAGCTACCGGCCGAAATCGCCGGGCCCGGGCCGATCCGCCTGGTGCACTTCTGGGACCCCGCCTGCCCGTGCAACGTCGGCAACCAGCAACACCTGGCGGAACTGATCGAGCATTTCGCTCCACAGGGGGTGGAGTTCTATGTGGTACAGAAACCCGGCAGCCGTGGACAGTTGCCAGGCACGCTCAGCGCCCTCAAGCCACTGACTGAACTGCCCGGTGCCGAACACCTGCCAGCCAGCCCTGGCGTCGCGATCTGGGACCGCCAGGGCAA
>JBOICD010000295.1:0-4999 GCA_050739855.1 Pseudomonas sp. | reverse complement strand
GAGCGGGCTTGCCCCGCGATCAAGGATCACTCCATCTCGATGATCACGTGCTCCTGCCACAGTTGCGGCAGCTTCTTGGAGGTCGCTTCCCATGCCGTCGCATCCTTGATTGGCTGCACGGCTTTGTACTGGTCATTGGGCAGCAGTTTGGCCTGTACCTCAGCCGGCAATCTCAGGTGCTCGGCGCGGATCGGCCGGGCGTGACCTTCAGCCAGGTTGATCTGCCCGGCATCGCTGAAGATGTACTCGCGGGTCAGCTTGGCGGCGTTGGGGTTCTTGGCGTATTTGTTGATGATGGTGGTATAGCCGGAGATCACCGAACCGTCAGACGGGATCAGCACTTCGAAACGATTCGGGTCGATCTGCTGGCGATAGCTCAGGCCGTTGAAGTCCCAGACCACGCCGACTTCGATTTCACCTTTTTCCAGGGTCTGGATGGTCGGGTTGGCCAGTGACAGGCGCTTCTGTTTGGCCAGTTTGGTGAACAGCTCCAGGCCCGGCCCGATGTTCTTCTCGTCACCCTTGTAGGCGATGGCGGCGGCCAATACGCCGTTGGCGGCTTGAGCTGCTGTACTGACGTCACCGATGGCGACCTTGTACTTGCCTTTCTCCAGGTCATGCCAGGATTTGGGCATGTCTGCTTCTTTCACCAACTGTTTATTGATGATGAAGGCAATGGTGCCGGTATAGGCCAGGGCCCAGTGCCCGTCTTTATCCTTGGCCCATGCCGGCACCTGGTCCCAGGTGCCGGGTTTGTACGGCTGGGTCACGCCCTTGGCCACCGCAATCGGGCCGAAGGCGGCGCCGACGTCACCGATGTCGGCGCTGGCGTTGTCTTTTTCGGCATCGAACTTGGCCACTTCCTGGGCCGAGCTCATGTCGGTGTCCATGTGCTTGAGACCGTATTTTTTCGCCAGGTCTTCCCAGGTACCTTTCCAGTTGGCCCAGGCATCGGGCATGCCCACGCTGTTGACCGCGCCTTCCTTGCGGGCGGCGTCTTCGAGGGCCTTGAGGTCGGTGTCGGCGGCCATGGCAGAAGTGCACAGGGCGATGGTCGAGCCTAGCAGTGATGCCAGAAAAAGCTGTTTCATCCGAAGCTCCTTGGTGGGTGCCTTGCAAAACGCGAATGGTGTTGTTGGACGTTGTTGCGATTCGGTTGGTCTAGGTCAGCAATACCCGAGCCAAGGTAGGCCTGTTGCATGACAATTTGATGTCCAGCGCCGCGCCCGGTCAGGGCTTGCACCCCTGAAAATCAAGCGTAGACCACCTTGGCTGTCATCTGAGATTCATCTGCTTTGCCTAGGCTTGCACTATTCTCATAGCCCTGAAGGCGCCAATTGTGTGCGCTGCCGGTGCTGGACTAGTCCAGATAGGTAACCTTCGATGCCGCCACTGCCGCCACGAGCAGTAACAGCTATCTGTCATGCCCTGCAGGAGCAGATTGAGCATGGCCTTCTCTCGCCCGGCTGCAAGCTGCCGGCCGAACGCAAGCTCAGCGAAGTGTTCGACACCACGCGCATCACCCTGCGCGAGGCGCTGGTGCAGCTGGAGGCACGCGGGCTGATTTACCGGGAAGAGCGGCGCGGCTGGTTTGTCGCGCCTGAACGGCTGACCTACGACCTGATCGAGCGCAGCCACTTTCATGCGATGGTCCGTGAACAGGGGCGTGAGGCGCGCACGGAACTGTTGTCGGCGCGTTTGCTACCGGCGGCCGCGGCGGTATGCGCACGGTTGCAACTGTCGCCGTTGTCGAGCGTGATCCAGATCTGCCGCCTGCGCCGGATCGATGGCCGCGCGGTGCTGTATGCCGAGCATTACCTGAACCCCGAGTATTTTCCGGGCATTCTTGAGCACGATCTGAGTCAGTCGCTGACCGAGCTCTATGCCCGCCACTACGGCATCGAATACGGCAGGGTGCGTTTCGAGATACTGCCGACCGCCTTGCCAGTGGCGGCAGCCACGGCCCTCAAGGTTTCAGCCGGCAGCCCCGGCCTGCATATCACCCGGGTCAACAGCGACCAGCAGGGCAGGCTGATCGACTGTGACCTTGAGTATTGGCGTCACGATGCGATACGCATCAAGGCCGAGGCAGGGTGAACATCGCGGGGTGAGGTGGTCTCTGTGGGAGCGGGCTTGCCCCGCGATGAGGCCCTAATCCCCCGCCGTGATCACCTGCACCGACAACCGCGGCGTCGCCAGGTCCAGCCCGGCCTCATCGAGCTGACGCTTGAGCGCCAGGTTGAAGGCCCGCGACACTTCCCATTGCTTGATCGGCGCAGTCTTGAAACGTGCGCGCAGGATCGCCGAGCCCGATTCGAAACTCTCCACCCCTTGCAACTCCAGCGGCGACCAGATGTTGCGGCGCATCAACGGATCGTTGCGCATCTTCTGCCCGACATCGCGAATCAGGCTGATGGCCTGGTCGATGTTCATGCTGTGCGGAATCGCCACCCGGAAGATCGCGTAGCCGAACTCGCGCGAGTAGTTCTTGATGCTCTTGATCTCACTGAACGGGATGGTGTGGACGATGCCATCGATATCGCGCAGGCGCACGGTGCGGATGGTCAGGCCTTCGACTGTGCCGAGATGGCCGCCGACATCGACATAGTCGTCAATCGCCAGGGAGTCTTCGATGATGATGAACAGGCCGGTGATCAGGTCGGCGACCAGTGACTGGGCACCGAAGCCGATGGCCAGGCCGATCACACCGGCACCGGCCAGCAACGGGGTGACGTTCATGCCCATGTTGGCCAGGGCGACGATCACCGCGATGATGAAAATCGCCACGAACAGCACGTTGCGGATCAGTGGCATCATGGTTTGCGCGCGGGTGTTGGCCAGGCCTTTGCGCGAGCGGGTCAAGGCATGGTACACGGCGGTGTCGGCGAGGATCCATACCAGCCAGGCGGCGATCAGGGTGCCGCCCAGGCCGAGCAGGCGCACCGCCACTTCATGGCCTTCGCCTTCGACGAAGCCGATCAGGGAAAAGCCCCAGACCCGCAGGCCCAGCTCGATGAACACCAGCCAGATAGCCATGTGCACCAGGGTGTAGCCGAAGTTGCGCAAGCGTTCGCCATACACCGCCTGACGGCGGTTGGCACGCTGTGGCTTGAGGCTATGGCGGCGTACCAGGCCATTGATGACCATGCACAGGATCACCAGCACCGTGCACATCAGCGACTGGCGCAAGGCCGTGCTGGTATCGCCGGCGGAAATGAAGGTGGCAAACAGTGAGATCGCCACCAGCACCAGGGCCGGCAGATACCAGAAGGTCCCGAGGATCTCGATGGTGTCGCTCAGGGCCCGGCGGGTCAGGCGCCGCGACAGCGGCTGGTTGCGGATCAGGTGGGCGATGGGTCGGCGAAAGCGCAGGATGAACAGCCCGGTGGACAGCGCCGCGAGGATGTTGGCCAGGGTCGCCAGGGTATGGGCCAGGTGATCGCCGAGGGCGCTGGCCATGCGTGGGTCATTCATCGCCTCGCCAAAGGCGGCGAAGCTGCCGATCAGCCACAACGGGCGAAAGGCCTGGTGGCGAAGGATGTGCAGGGCGCGATGGCGGTGCGGGCCGTCGAGCAGGGAAAAGGCGATGACGCAGATTGCCGAAAAGCAGGTGCCTACCACCAGGGCATACGCCAGCACCATGGCCATCGACTTGCCCAGTGACGAGGGCAGGGCGAAGCTCAGGTACACGGTGATCACCAGAGCCACCAGCCACGGCCCGAGTTTGCGCAGGGCAAAGCGCACCAGGTCCCAGGTGCGCGGGTGTTGCGGTAATTCTTCGGTGAGGCCAAAGCGCAGGCGCACCTGATGGCTGACCCAGTTCAAGGCGTAGGCCAGCAGGCTCCAGAGGGCAATGATCGCGGCAAAACCAAAGAGGATCGGTGGCCATTCCTTGAGCGGCACCAGGCGGGCGTCGAGTTCGATCTGCGCCAGTTCAAGTTCGCGGGTCCAGCGTGTGAGCGGGCTGGCGTCGCCACTGAACTGTTTTTCCAGCTCGGCGAAAGTGCTGCCGATCAGGCCCAGTACGCCTTGCTCGGCAGCGGGTTGCGCCTGTTTGGTGCTGTCGCGCAGCTTCTTCAGATCGGCCAGCAGCTTGCTGCGTTGCTGATCGTTTTCCAGGTTCTTGATGACTTCGTCCAGCGACTGGGCCAGTGGCTCGCTGGCCTCGGGCTGGGCTTTGCTACCGCCAAGCAGGCTCGGCAGGCCGGCAGCGTGGGCCGGGGCCAGGATGAATAACGCCAGGAATACAGCTAGAACGCGGAAAAAAGCGGGCACCGGACAATCAACCTCAAAACGATCAATCGCCCGAGTGTAGTGTATTTGTCAGTTGAGTTTCTCGAGGATCTTCCAGCACATGATGCCGATCATGCCGAGGGTGCCGATCCACATCATGAACACGCCGACATTGCGCTCGCGCATGCTGAAGCCCACGGTCAGCAGGATCAGGCCGGCGATCACCGGAAGGAACAGGGATTGGAAAGCTGACATGCGGCAAGGTCCTTGGGTTCGAATTTATGCTGCAAGCATAGCGGGTATGGCGGTGAGGGAGTGTGATTGAGGTCAGTAGAGGGGCTTATCGCGGGGCAAGCCCGCTCCCACAGGATCTGAGCAAACCTGTGGGAGCGGGCTTGCCCCGCGATGTTTTCAGGGCAGATCGCGACTGCGATAGAACGCTGTCAACACCTTGACCAGATGCGCCAGGTCTTCGCTACCACACAGCTCGCGAATCGAGTGCATGGCGAAGGTCGGCAGGCCGATGTCCACGGTGCGCACACCCAGGTGGCTGGCGGTGATCGGGCCGATGGTCGAGCCGCAACCCATGTCGCTGCGCACCACGAAGCTTTGCACCGGCACTTCTTCGGCCATGCACAGGTGGCGGAAGAACCCGGCCGTCTCGCTGTTGGTGGCGTAGCGCTGGTTGTTGTTGACCTTGATCACCGGGCCGGCATTGAGCTTGGGACCATGGTTGCCGTCATGCTTGTCGGCATAGTTGGGGTGC
>JBOICD010000294.1:0-5000 GCA_050739855.1 Pseudomonas sp. | reverse complement strand
GAATAACCGGTGGGAGCGGGCTTGCCCCGCGATTGATGTTTTAACGAGGCTTGTGGTTGGTGATCAGGGTACCGACACCGCTGTCGGTGAAGATCTCCAGCAGCACCGCATTCGGCACCCGGCCGTCGATGATGTGCGAGCTGTTGACGCCGCCTTGCACGGCTTCCAGGGCGCAGCGGATCTTCGGCAGCATGCCGCCGTAGATGGTGCCGTCAGCGATCAGCTCGTTGACTTGCTCGGTGGTCAAGCCAGTGAGCACGGTGCCTTGCTTGTCCATCAGGCCGGCGATGTTGGTCAGCAGCATCAGCTTCTCAGCTTTCAGTGCTTCGGCCACCTTGCCCGCCACCAGGTCGGCGTTGATGTTGTACGACTCGCCGTTGGCACCGACGCCGATCGGCGCGATGACCGGGATGAAGTCACCTTTGACCAGCATGTTCAGCAGGTCGGTGTTGACGCTGGTGACTTCGCCGACATGACCGATATCGATGATTTCCGGGGTGGTCATCTCTGGCGTCTGACGGGTGACGGTGAGCTTTTTCGCACGGATCAGCTCGGCATCTTTACCGGTCAGGCCGATGGCGCTGCCGCCATGACGGTTGATCAGGTTGACGATGTCCTTGTTCACCTGACCGCCGAGGACCATCTCGACCACGTCCATGGTCTGTGCGTCGGTGACGCGCATGCCATCGATGAAGTGGCTTTCGATCGACAGACGCTTGAGCAGATCACCGATCTGCGGGCCGCCGCCATGCACGACCACCGGGTTGATGCCGACTGCTTTCATCAGCACCACATCGCGGGCAAAACCGGTTTTGAGCTCTTCGCTCTCCATCGCGTTGCCGCCGTATTTGATCACCAGGGTCTTGCCGACAAAACGGCGGATGTAAGGCAGCGCTTCGGACAAAACCTGGGCGACATGGGTGGCGGCATCGCGATCGAGGGTCATGCAGGGCTCCAGTTGGAACAGATAGTCAGTCAGAACTTGGGTTGCAGATCAGGAGCAACGCGCTTCAACTGGGCGCGGAAGACTTCCTGGATACGCTGCAGTTCGGCGTCGTTGTCGGCCTCGAAGCGCAGTACCAGCACCGGTGTGGTGTTGGAGGCGCGAACCAGGCCCCAGCCGTGGGGATAGTCGACCCGCACACCGTCAATGGTGGTCAGGTTGGCGTCTTGGCCCCAGTCGGCTTCGCGTTGCAGTGCATCAATGATGCTGAATTTACCTTCGTCGGTCACATCAATATTGATTTCCGGTGTGGAAATATCATTCGGGAACGCGGCGAACAGCTGCTCGGCATCGGTTTTGGCCTTGCTGAGGATCTCCAGCAGGCGCGCGGCACTGTAGATGCCGTCGTCGAAACCGTACCAGCGTTCCTTGATGAAAATGTGTCCGCTCATCTCGCCGGCCAGCAAGGCGCCGGTTTGCTTCATCTTCTTCTTGATCAGCGAATGACCGGTCTTCCACATTAGCGCGCGGCCACCGTACTGCTCGATCAGCGGGGTCAGGCGGCGGGTGCATTTGACGTCGAAGATGATCTCGGCGCCCGGGTTGCGCTCAAGCACGTCCTGGGCAAACAGCATCAGCAGGCGATCGGGGTAGACGATGCTGCCGGTGTTGGTCACCACGCCGACACGGTCGCCATCGCCATCGAAGGCCAGGCCGAGGTCGGCACCGGTTTCCTTGACCTTGGCGATCAGGTCGACCAGGTTCTCCGGTTTGCCCGGGTCCGGGTGATGATTAGGGAAGTTACCGTCGACTTCGCAGAACAACGGGATCATTTCGCAGCCCAGGGCTTCGATCAGCTGCGGCGCAATCACGCCGGCCGCACCGTTGCCGCAATCGACGACGACTTTGAGTTTTTTCGCCAGCTTGATGTCGCCAGTGATCTGCTGGAAGTAGCGATCAAGGATTTCGACTTGCTCGACACTGCCTTCGCCGCGGCTCAGGTCGTTGGTCTTCAGGCGGGTCAACAGGGCCTGAATCTGTTCGTTGGCCAGGGTGTCACCGGCAATGACGATCTTGAAGCCGTTGTAGTTCGGCGGGTTGTGGCTGCCGGTGAGCATCACACCGGACTTGCCGGCCAGAACGTTGGCGGCGTAGTACAGGGCAGGGGTCGGCACCAGGCCGACGTCGCTGACCCGGCAGCCGGCTTCGACCAGGCCTTTGATCAGTTGCTCGACCAGCATCGGGCCGGACAGGCGGCCATCACGGCCGACCGAGATGTTCGGTTCGCCCTGGGCCAGGGTTTGCGCGCCGATGGCACGGCCGATCCAGTAGGCGGTTTCGGCAGTCAGGGTGTCACCGACCACCCCACGGATGTCGTAGGCGCGGAAGATGCTTTCCGGGAGTGCGGGTACCAGGTGTGCCATGTCGTTCATCTCTGGGGAGCTCCAATATCGAGGGCGTGCAGGGCAGGCTCAAACTGAACGCTTTGACGGTCATTTCGCCAGAGAGTTCGCCATCCTTGGCGCACAGTGGGCAGCGAGTGGGTCAATTGCTGCCGGAATGGCCAAAGCCGCCAGCGCCACGCTGGCTTTCGTCGAAGGCTTCGACGATGTCGAAATGAGCCTGCACCACAGGTACCAGGACCAGTTGCGCAATGCGCTCGCCGATGGCGATGGTGAACGGGGTCTGGCCGCGGTTCCAGCAGGAAACCATCAGCTCGCCCTGGTAGTCGGAGTCGATCAGGCCGACCAGGTTACCCAGTACGATACCGTGCTTGTGGCCAAGGCCCGAGCGCGGCAGGATCAGCGCGGCCAGGCCCGGGTCGCCGATGTATACCGAAAGGCCGGTAGGGATCAGCACGGTCTGACCCGGCTCGAGGACGGTGTCCTGCTTGAGCATCGCGCGCAGGTCGAGACCGGCGGAGCCTGGAGTAGCGTACTGCGGCAGCGGGAATTCGCTGCCGATGCGTGGATCGAGAATCTTGGCTTGTAGAGCGTGCATGCAGAGTTAAACCTGGTTGAGACGTTCGGCGATGAAAGCAACCAGCTGGCGGGCGATCTTGCCCTTGCTGGTCTGTGCGAAGAGTGTTTCGTGAAGCTGGCGATCGATCACGCTGCAGGCGTTTTCCTCGCTGTTGAAGCCGATGCTGGGGTTGGCCACATCGTTGGCGACAATCAGGTCGAGGTTCTTGTCCTTGAGCTTGCGCGCAGCGTAGTCGAGCAGGTGTTCGGTCTCGGCGGCGAAGCCGACGCTGAACGGGCGATCGGGGCGGGTGGCGATGCTGGCCAGGATGTCCGGGTTGCGGACCATCTGCAGCAGCAGGCCGTCACCTGTCGTAGGGTCTTTCTTGAGTTTCTGTGGTGCGACCACTTCTGGGCGGTAGTCTGCGACTGCGGCCGAGGCGATGAAAATATCGCAGGGCATCGCCGCTTCGCAGGCAGCCAGCATGTCGCGGGCGCTGACCACGTCGATGCGGCTGACCCGGTCGGGCGTTGGCAGGTGCACCGGGCCGCTGATCAGGGTCACCTTGGCACCGGCTTCCACCGCCGCTTCGGCCAGGGCAAAGCCCATTTTTCCGGAGCTGTGGTTGGTGATGTAGCGCACCGGGTCGATGTTTTCCTGGGTCGGTCCGGCCGTGATCACGATGTGCTTGCCGGTCAGCGACTCGCGCTTGAAGCTCTCGGCGGCGCACCAGGCCAGGTCGGTGGCTTCGAGCATGCGGCCGAGGCCGACATCGCCACAGGCCTGACTGCCGGAGGCCGGGCCGAACACCTTGATGTCACGGCTTTGCAGCAGCTCGAGGTTGGCCTGGGTGGCCGGGTCGCGCCACATGGCCTGGTTCATCGCAGGCGCGACGGCCACGGTGGCGTCGGTGGCCAGCACCAGGGTGGTCAGCAGGTCGTCGGCGACGCCTTGGGCCATGCGTGCCAGCAGGTCGGCGGTGGCCGGGGCGATCAGTACCAGATCGGCCCATTTGGCCAGTTCGATATGGCCCATCGCCGCTTCGGCAGCAGGGTCCAATAGGTCCATGTGCACCGGGTGACCGGACAGTGCTTGCAGGGTGAGCGGGGTGATGAACTCCGCGCCGCCGCGGGTCATGACGACACGCACCTGCGCACCGTGTTCCAGGAGTCGGCGGACCAGTTCGGCACTCTTGTAGGCGGCGATGCCGCCGCCGACGCCGAGAACGATGCGCTTACGATACAGCCGCTGCATAGGCTTGCCTTTTGCTCAATGATTACACGCGGCGACGACGCCTCCCCAGGCCGAATCGTCGCGTAAAAAAGAGCGGGTAATGTAGCACAGGGCTGAAACACAGGAGCAGTAACCGATGGACAGGGAGGCGGGATGAGTATCAGGGATTGGCCTGTGGCGGAGCGGCCGCGAGAAAAGTTGCTGGAGCGTGGGGCGAGCAGTCTGTCGGATGCTGAGCTGCTTGCGGTTTTTTTACGCACCGGTGTAGCGGGGATGAGCGCTGTCGACCTGGCCCGGCATTTGTTGAAGCAATTTGGTGGCTTGCGCCATTTGCTTGAGGCCGATCAAGCCACGTTTCAGCGCGAAGTCGGGCTGGGGCCGGCGAAATATACCCAGTTGCAGGCCGTGATGGAGATCGGTCGGCGGCACCTGGAGCAAACCATGGTCCGTGACTCGGTACTTCAAAACCCTGGCGCGGTACGTCGGTACCTGAAAGCCAAGTTGCGTCATGAACAGAGCGAAGTATTTGGATGCCTCTTCCTCGATACCAAGCACCGTCCGCTAGGTTTTGAAGTGCTGTTTCGCGGCTCGATCGACAGCGCCAGCGTCTATCCCCGGGAAGTCATCAAGCGTGCCTTGGCGAACAATGCTGCGGCATTGATTCTTTGCCATAACCATCCGTCAGGCGTGAGTGAGCCCAGTCATGCTGACCTGGTGCTGACTCGGCGCCTGAAGACTGCACTGGAGTTGGTTGATGTCAGGGTGCTCGACCACCTCATCGTCGGCGATGGTGAGCCCCTGTCGATGGTCGAGCGAGGGTGGTTCGCTGCGTGAAGTGCGAGATCGCGGGGCAAGCCCGCTC
>JBOICD010000293.1:0-5004 GCA_050739855.1 Pseudomonas sp. | reverse complement strand
GGTTTATCGCAAACCTGTGGGAGCGGGCTTGCCCCGCGATAAGCTTCAAAACATACCCAGCTCCTTGCGCACCAACCCCACCAACTTGTCCAGATCGATCGGCTTGAGCAAAAAGTCGACGACACTCAAATGCATCGCCGCTATGGCGTCTGGCACGTCGGCATCACCCGACACGATGATGATCGGCAACGCCGCTTTGTCCGATTCACGAATCTGCCGAATCAGCTCCAGGCCATCGAACGGCTCCATCCGCAGGTCAGTAATCAACAAGCCGATATCCTGCTCGCCTTTCAGGCACGCCAGCGCTCGCTTGGCATTCTGCGCAGTCAGGCACTCGATTTTCTTGCTCTTCAGGTAGCTGGCCAACGCTTCGCGAGCCACCTGATTGTCATCGACGATCAATACTTTCTGTGGCGCAGCCCGCGGCGCCGTAACCGTTGCCAGTGCTTTACGTTCGGCATCACTCAGTATGTCTTCTTGGTCGGGCATGGCTGTCTCATCATCAATGACTCGCAAAATATCCCTCGAATCAAGTTCAGACCGCTTTTGATCGCCTTGCAACCCGCCTCTCGTCGACAATTTGACACCCGTCGCGTTTCTCACCCTGCCCGTCGCTCCATTTAGACTTACGTCCAATGGGCACTGGGCACCCTGCAGCCGACCATGAGGGTCGAAAACAACAAGGTCGATGTCTACAAGGTCGACACAAAGACGCGGTAATGCTCATGAGCAAAATGGACGCCTTCTCCCAGGCCGGAAAAACTGCAGTACTGCAGAACATCCAAGGGACCCTGCAGTTTCTGCAACGCTTCCCCCCCTTCAACCAGATGGAGAACGCCCACCTGGCGTTTCTCGTCGAGCAGTGTCAGCTGCGTTTCTATGCGGCCAATGACAGCATCATCAAGCCCGGCGACGGGCCGGTCGAGCACTTCTACATCGTCAAACAGGGCCGGGTGATCGGCGAACGCCAGCACGTCACCCGCCCCGGCACCGAAACCACCTTCGAGATCACCAGCGGCGAGTGCTTTCCCCTGGCCGCCCTGCTCGGCGAGCGCGCGACCCGCACTGAACATCTGGCCGGTGAAGACACCTTCTGCCTGCAGCTGAACAAGGCGGCATTCATTCGCCTGTTCGCCCTCTCCGACGTGTTTCGCGACTTTGCCCTGCGTGGCGTCAGCAGCCTGCTCGACCAGGTCAATCAACAGGTCCAGCGTCGCGCGGTAGAAACCCTCGGCACGCAATACTCACTCAATACCCGCCTGGGTGAGCTGGCCATGCGCCACCCGGTGGTCTGCGAACGCCACACACCGCTGCGCGAGGCCGTGGCCCTGATGCACGAGCAACAGGTTGGCAGCATCGTGATCGTCGATGAGCAGCGCTTTCCGGTGGGTATCTTCACCCTGCGCGACCTGCGCCAGGTGGTGGCCGACGCCAGCGCCGATTTTGCCCAGCCGATCGCCGGCCATATGACCCACAATCCGTTCTACCTGAGCCCCCAGGCCAGCGCTTTCGACGCAGCCATTGCCATGACTGAACGGCACATCGCCCACGTCTGCCTGGTCGAGGATAAACGCCTGTGCGGCGTGGTCTCCGAGCGCGACCTGTTCTCCCTGCAACGTGTCGACCTGGTCCACCTGGCGCGGACCATCCGCCATGCCACGCGGATCGAAAGCCTGGTGTCGCTGCGCGGCGAGATCGGCCAGTTGGTCGAACGCATGCTGGCCCATGGTGCGTCCTCAACGCAGATAACCCAGATCATCACCCTGCTCAACGATCACACGGTCTGCCGGGTGATCGAGCTGGCGATCGAAGACAAAGGCGATCCGGGCGTGCCTTTCAGCTGGCTGTGCTTTGGCAGTGAAGGCCGGCGCGAACAGACCCTGCACACCGACCAGGACAACGGCATTCTGTTCGAGGCCCGCGATGCCGCCCACGCCGCCGAGATCCGTGGCCGCCTGCTGGCGCTGGCGCAACACATCAACCAGGGCCTGGCGCAATGCGGCTTTACCTTGTGCAAGGGCAACATCATGGCCGGCAACCCCGAGCTGTGCCTGTCCCGTGCCGAATGGGCGCGACGCTTCGCCGCCTTTATCCGCGAAGCCACCCCGGAAAACCTGCTGGCCTCGAGCATCTATTTCGACCTGCGGGTGGTCTGGGGTGACGAAAGCGCCTGCGAACAACTGCGCCAGAGCATTCTTGAACAGGTTGCCGATAACCGCCTGTTCCAGCGCATGATGGCCGACAATGCCTTGCGCCAGCGACCACCGGTCGGGCGCTTCCGGGAGTTCGTGTTGACCCGTCAGGGCAATGACAAGGCCGCCACGCTGGATCTCAAGGTCCAGGGCCTGACGCCGTTCGTCGACGGTGCGCGGTTGCTGGCGCTGGCCAATGGCATCAGCGCCAACAACACCCTGGAACGCCTGCGCGAGCTGGTGACCCGCGAGGTCATCGACCCGCTCGACGGCGCCGCCTATGAAGAGGCCTACCACTTCATCCAGCAAACCCGCATGCAGCAACACCAGTTACAAAGCCGGCAGCACCTGCCGTACTCCAACCGCGTCGATCCGGACAGCCTCAACCACCTCGACAGACGCATCCTGCGCGAGTCCCTGCGCCAGGCCCAACGCCTGCAGAGCAGCCTGGCCCTGAGGTATCAGCTGTGAGCCTGTTCACCTGGCTGCGGCCCCGACAGATCAACGAACACATACGCCAACGGGTAGCACAGCTGGCACCTGCAGCCACACTCAGCGAAGACTCGCTGCGCAGCCAGCGCTGGGTGGTACTGGACCTGGAAACCAGCGGCCTGAATACCCAGCGCGACCAGGTCCTGTCGATTGGCGCAGTGGTCATCGAAGACGGCGCCATCGACTTCAGCCAGCAGTTCGAGCGCACCCTCTACCAACGCGATCACAAGCTGACCTCCAGCGTACTGATCCATGGCCTGGGGCCCAGCGCCATCGCTGCCGGCTGCGATCCGGCCGAGGCGTTGCTCGACCTGATGACCTTCATTGGCAACAGCCCGGTGCTGGCCTTTCATGCGCCCTTCGACCAGCGCATGCTCAGCCGCGCCCTGAAAGACCACCTGGGCTATCGCCTGCAGCACCCGTTCTTCGACGTGGCCGAGCTGGCGCCGCTGCTGAACCCGCAGATCACTCTGCGCGAAGCCGGGCTGGACGACTGGACCGCCTGTTTTGGCCTGGAGGCGATCGAACGGCACAACGCCAGCGCCGATGCCATGGTCACGGCCGAACTGGCCCTGATCCTCTTCAGCCAGGCCCGGCGCCAGCACCTCGATAGCCCGGCACAGCTGGACCAGCACCTGCAGCGTTGGCGGCGGCGAAAGCAACAAACTCACGGCTTCTAGCGCCATCCGATGAGCGTCAATTGCGTTCCACAAGAAGACTCTGTAACAATCGCGAATAATTCTCGTTAGTTAACACATCTTTTCCGGGGAACGCCTTGTCGTCCGTACAAAGCCCACACAGTGAGCTGGTCGGTACGCTCTACCGCAACCATCGCAGTTGGCTACTCGGTTGGCTACGGCGTAATATCGCCTGCGCCGAGCGTGCCGAAGACCTCAGCCAGGACACCTTCGTGCGCCTGCTGGGTCGCGACCAGTTGCCGCCACCGCGTGAACCCCGAGCCTTTCTCCTGGCCATCGCCAGGGGCCTGTTGTTCGATCATTTTCGCCGCGCGGCACTGGAGCAGGCCTATCTGGCCGAGCTGATGCTGATTCCCGAAGCCGAACAACCGTCCCCGGAAGAACAACACCTGATTCTCGAAGACCTCAAGGCCATTGATCGCCTGCTGGGCAAGTTGTCGAGCAAAGCCCGCGCGGCGTTTCTCTACAACCGTCTGGACGGCCTGAACCATGCGCAGATTGCCGAACGCCTGGGTGTTTCCGTGTCCCGCGTGCGTCAGTACCTGGCCCAGGGCATGCGCCAGTGCTATATCGCCCTGTACGGCGAGCCGACATGAACAGCAAACCGGTCAGCGCCCGCGTTCTTGATGCCGCCATCGCCTGGCAGCTGTGCCTGGATTCAGGCAGCGGCACTGCCGACGAACGTGCCGAATTCGCCCGCTGGCATGCCGCCAATGAAGAGCACGCCCGCGCCTGGATGCAACTGGGCATGCTCGACCAGCGCTTCAGTGCCGCAGCCGGACCTGCGCGCCAGGCTTTGCTGCAGTCGCGCGCCAGCCTGCGTCAGCGTGTACGCAAGATTGGCAGTGGCGTCGCCAGCCTGGTGCTGGTGGTTGGCTTGCTGAGCTGGGTCAGCGCCTATCAGTCAGTGGGTTACTGGCTGGCCGATCAGCGCACCGGCACCGGTGAGCAACGCAGCCTGCGCCTGACCGACGGCACCCTGATCAGCCTCAATACCCATTCGGCGGTGGACATCCGCTTCGATGAAAAGGAACGCCTGATTGTCCTGCATGAGGGCGAAGTTTCCATCGAGACCGGGCACAAGGATGATCGTCCCTTCGTCGTCGCAACCGAAGACGGGCGCATGCGCGCGCTGGGCACACGCTTCCTGGTCAAGGTGGAAGACCAGGGTACCCGCCTGAGCGTGTTGCAGTCGGCCGTGGCGGCCAGGCCGCAGGACAGTGGCGACGAACAGATTCTGCATGAAGGCCAGCAGGTGCTGATGAGCCATGACCGGCTCGGCCAGATTGCCGGCCTCAACGTCGGTGCCGACGCCTGGACCCGCGGCATGCTGGTGGTCGACAACGTGCGTCTGAGCGAGTTGATCGACGAGCTTGGCCGTTACCGCAGCGGCTACCTGGGGGTTGCGCCGGAGGTGGCCAACCTGCGCATTACCGGCAGCTTCCCGCTGAACGACACCAACCTGGCGCTGACCGCGTTGCTGCCAACGTTGCCGGTGCAAATCGAGCAGCACACCCCGTGGTGGGTGACGGTGGTGGCCAAACGCGATACCCCTTAAGGGCCTCATCGCCGGCAAGCCCGGCTCCTACAGGGTTTACTGACAACCTCAACCCTCTGTAGGA
>JBOICD010000292.1:0-5006 GCA_050739855.1 Pseudomonas sp. | reverse complement strand
CGATTTGACAGGCAGGGCGCAATCGCGGGGCAAGCCCGCTCCCACTGAGGTCAGGGTAGGCTGGCGCCCTCAGCCAGCAACATGTCCACCAGCCGAATCAGTGGCAGGCCGACCAGGCTGGTGGCATCGACGCCATGCGTGCTCTGGAACAGGCTGACGCCGAGACCTTCGGCCTTGAAGCTGCCGGCGCAGTCATAAGGCTCTTCGGCGCGCAGGTAGCGCTCGATGCACGCCAGGTCCAGTTCGCGCATGTTCACCGTAAACGGCACGCAGTCGACCTGGCAGTGGCCGGTAGCGCTATTGAGCAGGGCAAGGCCGGTAAGGAATGTGACATGGTTGCCGCTGGCGGCGAGCAATTGCTCGCAAGCCCGTTCGAAGGTGTGCGGTTTGCCGAGGATCTGTTCGCCGAGCACGGCGACCTGGTCGGAGCCGATGATCAGGTGCTCGGGGTGACTGGCGGTCAGGGCCTGGGCTTTCTCCCGGGCCAGGCGCTTGACCAGGTCAACGGCAGGCTCTTCGGGCAGGCGTTGTTCGTCGATATCCGGGGAAGCCCAGCTGAAGGGCAGGCGCAAGCGTTCAAGCAATTCGCGCCGGTAGGGCGAGCTGGAAGCCAGTAATAAAGGCAGCATGATAAACTCCTGGGCAGGTGAAACGATTCTAACATGCGCAACGGAGCCGAATTTCCTTTGACAGGGGCGGGGGGCATCCCTAGAATGCTGCGCCTATGTTGAATGACCCGATTCCACCTCACGTTGACCCGCGCAAATTGGCCGATCGTGGTGTTTCCCTCGAAGGAACACTGCAGCTCGCCGATTTGGAGAGACTCTGCGACCCGCTTTCCGACACTGTCGGTACGGTGCAGGCTAAATTCGATTTTGAGCGAGACGAGCAGAAGGCTGTGGTTATCCACACCGACCTGAGCGTCGAGGTCAAGATGGTTTGCCAGCGTTGTCTTGAGCTGGTCACCCTGCCGATCCACAGCGAATGTACTTACGCCGTGGTGAAGGAGGGTGCGAATACCCAGTCGTTGCCGAAAGGTTATGACGTGCTGGAACTGGGCGAAGATCCTTTGGATCTGCAGGCTTTGGTCGAGGAGGAGCTTTTGCTCGCCCTGCCCATCGTGCCTGCTCATCATCCGGAAGAATGCCAGCAGCCGGCGGGCGCCGATGAGCCCGAACCGAGCAAGGACGAGGTAACACGGTCCAACCCGTTCAGTGTATTGGCGCAGTTAAAGCGTGACCCAAACGTTTAGGAGTTAATCAATTATGGCTGTTCAGCAGAACAAAAAATCCCGCTCTGCCCGTGACATGCGCCGTTCGCACGACGCTCTCTCGGAAAACGCTCTGTCCGTAGAGAAAACCACTGGTGAAGTACACCTGCGTCACCACGTATCGCCAGAAGGCGTATACCGTGGTCGTAAAGTGATCGACAAGGGCGCTGACGAGTAATCCTTGTCCGCTCAGATCATCGCGATTGACGCAATGGGCGGGGACTTCGGTCCCCGCAGCATTGTTCAGGCGAGTATTGCTTGCCTGTCGGCTACCCCCTCGCTGCACCTGACCCTTGTCGGTCAACCCTCCCTCCTAGAAGACCTTATCGCTGGCCAGTCGGCAGCGGATCGCGCGCGCCTGCAGATTGTTGCGGCCAGCGAAGTGATCGGCATGGATGAGCGGCCCTCGCAAGCGTTGCGTGGCAAGCCTGATTCGTCCATGCGCGTGGCCCTGGAATTATTGCGTGATGGCAAGGTTCAAGCCTGCGTGAGCGCCGGTAATACCGGCGCGCTGATGGCGCTGTCGCGCTATGTGCTGAAAACTCTGCCCGGTATCGATCGCCCGGCCATGGTGGCAGCCATTCCCACCCAGACCGGTTATTGCCAGCTGCTCGACCTGGGTGCCAATGTCGATTGCAGTGCTGAAAACCTCTATCAGTTCGCCGTGATGGGCTCGGTGGCCGCCCAGGCCCTGGGGATCTCCCGGCCGCGCGTGGCGTTGCTGAATGTCGGCACCGAAGACATCAAGGGTAACCAGCAGGTCAAGCTCGCCGCCAACATGCTGCAGAATGCCCGTGGGCTGAACTACATCGGCTTTGTCGAAGGTGACGGGCTGTACCGTGGTGAGGCGGATGTGGTGGTCTGCGACGGTTTTGTCGGCAATATCCTGCTCAAATCCAGCGAAGGCCTGGCGACCATGATCGGCGCGCGCATCGAAGCCCTGTTCAAGGGCGGGCTAGGCGCGCGCCTGGCCGGTGCCGTGGCCATGCCGCTGCTCAAGCGTCTGCAGGCCGACCTGGCGCCGGCGCGGCATAATGGCGCAAGCTTTCTGGGGTTGCAGGGGATCGTCATCAAAAGTCATGGTTCTGCTGGTGTGCAGGGCTTTCAGAGCGCCATCCAGCGCGCTTTGATCGAGATTCAGGAGAATCTGCCGCAGCGCCTGCACGGGCGTCTGGAAGATCTGTTGCTTTAGGCATATGCCTCAGGAAGTGGTTAAATGTGACCGCTTGGTCCTCATTACCATCCAAGTCTTCAGTTTCTTGTGCTCAGCCTGGTGCTGGGCGCTTCATTTCCGACGACAAGATCATTAGGGGCTTGTTCAATGTCTGCATCCCTCGCATTCGTCTTTCCCGGTCAAGGTTCGCAGTCCCTCGGCATGCTTGCCGAGCTGGGCGCCCAGTATCCGCTGGTCATTGATACCTTCCGTGAGGCCTCCGAGGCTCTGGGCTATGACCTCTGGGCGCTGACCCAGGAGGGTCCGGAAGAGCAACTCAACCAAACCGACAAAACCCAACCGGCCATTCTCACCGCCTCGATCGCCCTGTGGCGTCTGTGGCTGGCAGAGGGCGGTGCGCGTCCGGCTTTCGTTTCCGGCCACAGTCTGGGCGAGTACAGCGCGCTGGTTGCCGCTGGCAGCCTGAGCCTGGGTGACGCAGTCAAACTGGTCAAGCGTCGTGGCGAGCTCATGCAGGAGGCTGTACCGGCCGGGCAGGGCGCCATGGCGGCAATCCTCGGTCTGGACGACGCTGTCGTCGTGGGTATCTGCGCTGAAGCAGCCCAGGGCGAAGTGGTCAGCGCGGTAAACTTCAACTCGCCAGGTCAGGTCGTGATCGCGGGTGCCAAGGCCGCTGTCGAGCGCGCCATGGAAGCCTGCAAGGCTGCCGGTGCCAAGCGCGCACTGCCGCTGCCGGTCAGCGTGCCATCGCACTGTGAGCTGATGCGTCCTGCCGCCGAGCGTTTTGCCGAGTCGGTCAATGCCATCGACTGGCAAGTCCCGCAAATCCCGGTGGTGCAGAACGTCAGCGCTGCCGTTGCCGCAGACCTCGACACCCTCAAACGTGACCTGCTCGAGCAGCTGTACAAGCCGGTTCGCTGGGTCGAGTGCGTACAGACCCTGGCCGCCAATGGCGCGGTACAGTTGGTCGAGTGCGGTCCGGGCAAGGTTCTGGCTGGCCTGAACAAGCGCTGCGCCGATGGCGTGAACACCTCTAACCTCAATACCCCGGATGCTTTCGCCGCCACCCGCGCGGCGCTGGCCTGATTTAGGAGAAGCTTGCATGAGCCTGCAAGGTAAAGTTGCACTGGTGACCGGCGCCAGCCGTGGTATCGGCCAGGCTATCGCCCTCGAGCTGGGCCGTCTGGGCGCTACCGTGATCGGTACCGCGACCTCCGCCTCGGGTGCCGAGCGTATCGCCGCTACCCTCAAAGAACACGGCATCACCGGCACCGGCCTGGAGCTGAACGTGACCAGCGACGAGTCGGTCAGCGCCACCCTGGCCAAGATCCAGGAGCAGTTCGGTGCGCCGACCATTCTGGTCAACAACGCCGGCATCACTCGTGACAACCTGATGATGCGCATGAAGGACGATGAGTGGTTCGACGTCATCGACACCAACCTGAACAGCCTCTACCGTCTGTCCAAGGGCGTGCTGCGCGGCATGACCAAGGCGCGCTGGGGTCGTATCATCAGCATCGGTTCGGTAGTCGGCGCCATGGGTAATGCCGGGCAGGTCAACTACGCTGCAGCCAAGGCCGGTCTGGAAGGTTTCAGCCGCGCCCTGGCGCGTGAAGTCGGCTCGCGTGCGATCACTGTCAACTCGGTGACCCCGGGTTTCATCGACACCGACATGACCCGCGAATTGCCTGAAGCCCAGCGCGAAGCGCTGCAGAGCCAGATCCCTCTGGGGCGTCTGGGTCAGGCTCAGGAGATCGCCAATGTGGTCGCTTTCCTGGCCTCTGAAGGCGCAGGTTATGTGACGGGCGCGACCATTC
Source organism: Pseudomonas sp. (assembly GCA_050739855.1). Taxonomy (GTDB): domain Bacteria; phylum Pseudomonadota; class Gammaproteobacteria; order Pseudomonadales; family Pseudomonadaceae; genus Aquipseudomonas. The sequence continues at coordinate 745 of JBOICD010000292.1, read as the reverse complement.
CGGTCAACGGCGGCATGTACATGTAAATCTAATGTGACGGATTGCTTCAAAAAAATGTCATACGAGCTGTCTAAAATCCGTTATAAAGCTGCAACCAGATTCTAGTCGGTTGGCAGGTGTGGTCTGGCGAGGCGTGTTGCGCTTGAAAAGCAGACGTCTTTCTATACACTTACACACCGGCCAGCCGCCTGACATATGTCCATTAGGAGTGAAAACAAGGTATGAGCACCATCGAAGAACGCGTCAAGAAAATCGTCGCCGAGCAACTGGGCGTTAAAGAAGAAGAAGTAGTGAACACTGCTTCCTTCGTCGAAGATCTGGGTGCCGATTCCCTTGACACCGTTGAGCTGGTGATGGCTCTGGAAGAGGAATTCGAGACCGAAATCCCTGACGAAGAAGCCGAGAAGATCACTACTGTTCAAGCTGCTATCGACTACGTCACCAGCCACCAGGCTTAAGACGTTGTAGTCGTCGCTTCTTGTCATGGAAAAACCGCACTGCCTTTACTGGCGTGCGGTTTTTTCTTTACAAGAGATGTAGTCAATTGAATAAGGAGAGTGCTGTGTCGCGTAGACGCGTCGTGGTCACCGGTATGGGTATGCTGTCGCCACTGGGTACGGATGTGCCGAGCAGTTGGCAGGGCATTCTGGCTGGCCGCAGTGGCATAGGTCTGATTGAACATACCGACCTGTCTGCCTACTCCACCCGTTTTGGCGGCTCGGTAAAGGGCTTCGAGGTTGAGCAA
>JBOICD010000291.1:0-5015 GCA_050739855.1 Pseudomonas sp. | reverse complement strand
AATTACTCACAGGCACAGTTAAATGCAATTGCGAGAAAACTGAACGAACGCCCAAGGAAAACTCTAAACTACGAAACGCCCGCTGAACGATTCAGCCAACTTGTTGCATCGACCGGTTGAATCCAAGAGCGAAAGCAATCATTCGTGGAGAAGGTCTCTCGCAGATTGAATTCGGCCAGAAGAGGCTGCAATCAACGATGGCGCTCCACTAGATGCTGATCAAGAACGCGCAGAGGCCAAAGGCAAGCAAGTGATTGTTACCATCCTAGGGTAGCCAAACAACACGCCTGACCTATGAACTCTCCTAATCCAACCGAACGCTTGAAGTATGCACAATGGCTTCTTGAGCGGAACCTTGCATGGATCGCTCAAGCCGAGGTCAAGGTGGCGGTCGTCATCTCTATTGACGTTGGCATGGTGAGCGCCGTCGCGGCAGCCTACACGACTGCAGCAAGTAAGTCGGTGTGGGCGATCCTGTTGAGTGTGGTATTCGGCATCATGATCGTCGCAGCATTGGTTTCAGCGGCGGTCGTCGTCAAGCCGCAAACTGACGGCCCGCCAACTTCGTTCTTGTTCTTTGGCAAGGTCGCCAAGATGCAGCGCGCCGACTATGCCCAAGCGCTGAAGATGGCCTCGGAGGAGGCCTTGCTGCAAGACCTCAGCGAACAGATTCACCGAAACGCGGAAATCGCGCTCGCCAAGCACCATTGGATACGTCTTGCGATCATTTGGTCTTTCGTGTCCGTCATTTTTTGGATGGCGGCAATCTCGCAACTCGTAAAGAATATTTGAGCGATGGCACTGAAAGCTGACCTCGATACCTACTGCTATGACACATTCCTTGGCAGATGGGAAAAGCGCGACGGTACTGTGGTGCCATCGGATACGTCGCTGAAGCTAAGCAATGATGGTATCAACCTCGCCGCGACAGTTCTTTACGCTGATCTTGCCGATTCAACGGTGATGGTGGATAAGGAGATCGCGGGGTTTGCGGCCGAGGTCTACAAGAGCTTTTTGTACTGCGCTGCCAAGATTATCCGTGCATTCGGCGGCACCATCACAGCCTACGACGGCGACCGAATCATGGCTGTGTTCATCGGCGACTATAAAAACACGTCGGCTGTGAAAGCTGCGCTCCAGATCAATTGGGCGGTAAAGAACATTGTCCAGGCGCAACTTAAAGCTGTCTACAAGGATAAAGTCTTCGCAGTCAAACATGTAGTGGGCATCGACACGAGCGACCTGTTAGTTGCCAGGACCGGTATTCGGGGTAGCAATGATCTTGTGTGGGTTGGGCGGGCCGCGAACTACGCTGCAAAGCTTTCGGCGTTGAATCACGAACGTCCAACGTACATCACTGCCGAGGTCTACAACAAACTGAACGACGAGGCTAAGCTCAGCGCGGGGATAGACATGTGGAAGCCGTACAAGTGGAACACTTTCGATGACCGCATCATCTATGGCTCAACCTACTCGTGGACTATTGCCTGATGCTCGGATAAGAAAAAGCCACCGTACTGGTGGTTTTTTTATTTGCAAGCGTCATACCCATGATCGCACCGGTGCGGCTGCAATCAGTCTGAAGCCGACTACCGCATTGCAGCGGAAGGAGTCATTCAGGTGCAGCCTCTGCTGGGCTATAGTGCTTGCATTGCGAAATGTCGGACAGCTTGGTCCGGTGCCAATGCGCCAAGATAGGCGACAAGATAAAGGGGGACTGTAGTGACACTAGCGTTTCAGGAAAAACCTTTGCAAACCTTGGCTGCATGCGGCTTGCCGCCCAATGGACTGATTCGTATCCAGTGGCGGAATTCTGGTTTATCTGGTCGGATAAGCTGGGATTGCCAGAGTATCCGACGGTCTACATCACGTTAGCCCGTAAGGAGAACGACATGGACTGGAGCGCTGTATCTGCCATTGCCGGAGTGTTTGCTGCGGTCTTTGTGGCCTTGACCGTCGTCTACTTGGCGTTGCAGATCAAAAGCAGCGCTCAGGCCATGCACTCCCAGACCTACCACCTTGCCACTTCGGCGCTTGCGGAAATGGCGGCGATCATTGGATCCGACAAGGACTTGGCGAGGGTCTTTCGCCTGGGAATGGTGGATCCGAGCGCTCTGAACGAGGATGAATATACCCAGTTTGGCTACCTAGGAATTAGCCTGTTCCGCCGCTTTGAAAATGTATTTTTTCAGTACCAGTCAGGAATGATCGACGAAGACTTCTGGGTCGGCCACCGAGACAACATTCTTTGGTTTTTTCATCGCCCGGGAATGCAGACTTGGTGGAAGGACCGAAAGTTCGCCTTCAGCCAGAAATTTCGTGAGTTCCTTGACAGCTCGAGCAATACAGAAATCTCATCGCCAGGGTCGCGTCGCCTATGAATAGGTGGGCGGACCATGCCATCTCACCCTCAACATCAAGAGGCTGACCGATAGAGTGGCGGTTGGGGAAGCGCCTGCAGTCGTATATCCGGCATCTGTTGTGGGATCGTCAATGTCCCGTGCCGACATGGAATCTGCGTCACCGATACGCCAGTCGATACAAGCGGCAGGCAAGCTGCCGGAAGTGTTATCGGCGTCTATCAGTGTGGGGTGAACCCGGTTGGCCATGATGGTCGATCAATCTCGTCGCAACGCGTGATGGGTGGTCAAACTTTCTTCCTGGTGACGGCTGTTTTGGCTGTTGGCAGTCAAGCAGGCATCACAAAGCTCTCCCTGTTGATCTTCTTGTTGAGCCGGGCAGTTTCACCAAACGGCTCCTTGTCCCTGAGCGTGGCATAGCAAATACGCGCCAGCTTGTTGGCCAGTGCGCAGGCTGCCTTGTTGTGGTTGCTTCTGGCCTGCACATCCAGCGCCCAACGCCGCACCCCGCAGACCTCGCGCCCTGCGTTGTCCGCCACCTTGGACGCGTGCAGCACACTCCTGGCGCCGTGCGTGAGCAGCATGCGCAGGTAGCGATCCCCCTTCTTGGAGATGCGTCCCAGGTAGCGACTGTTGCCCGAGCTGTACTCCTTGGGCGTCAAGCCAAACCAGCTGGAGAAGTGGCGGGCATCCTTGAAGTGACCGACATCTCCCGAGGTGGCAGCCACCATTGCGGTAGCCGTCAGCAAGCCAATGCCCGGAATTGACAGCAGCGTGGTGCAGGCCGGGCTCAACCTGGCCAGGGCTGCCAGTTCCCGCTCCAGTTGGGCAATCCGGGCCTCCAGCAGATGAATCTCTTCGACCAATAGCCTGGCCGTACCCCGGATCAGATCGGGCACCGCCGTATGGGGATCGGCCAGCACGCGGCTGATCGCTTCAATGCCGGTACGCGCACCCACGGGGATGGCAATGCCGAACTCCCGGCAGAAGCCGCGCAAGGCATTGATCCGGCTGGTGCGTGTGCCCATCCACAGGGAGCGGATGCGGTGCAGGCCCTGCAGGGCCTGCTGTTCGACTGACTTGATGCGCACCGGACACATATCAGAAGCGCGTGCTGCTTCGAGCAGGGCTGCGGCATCGGCGGCATCGGTCTTGTTGCGCTTGACGTAGGCGCGGATGTACTGGGCGGGCAGCAGCCTCACTTGGATACCCAGGCGATTGAGCCAGCGCGCCCAGTGGTGGGCTGAGCCGCAGGCTTCCATGATGACCAGACTCACATTCCGATTGGCAAACCAGCGCTCGAACTGGGTGCGGGTGAGGCGCTGGGTTTCAACCACGCGCCAGTGCTCATCGGCAATGGCGAGCTGAAAGACAGACTTTGCAAGATCGACGGCAACGGTAGTAGCATTCATGTTGGACTCCTTACGTTTGAAGACCTGATCCACACGCCAATGAAGACCAGTACGCAACTGTTGCGCAAGAAAACGGGGGAGTCCATCCCATCATTCGACACGGACGCACAAATGCGTCCGCTCCCTTCGGTCGCACCTGGCTTGTGCGCCGGTCAAGTCCGACGTTAGGGCTCATCGTGCCAATGGGGACGTGCAAGCTTTGCGGTCAGGAGAGGGATCTCCAGCTGAGTCATATCTTGCCGGCTTTTGTTTTCCGCTGGTTGCGGAGTTCCTCTGGGAACGGCCATATTCGTTTCGGAACGGAGCCAAATAAGCGAGTGCAGGACGGGCCCAAGCGGCACTGGCTTTGCCTGGAGTGCGAAGGCCGCCTCAACAAGGGAGAAACCCAGTTCGCGACAAGCATCTTCCATCCATACCTGCAGCGATCGGGCAGCCGCTTCGGTTACGCGCACTGGATGATTGAGTTTGCCACGTCGTTGTCGTGGCGCGTAATGCGGTTCTATCGCGACGAAGTAGGCTTGAAAGATTGGGAGCCCGAGGCTCTTGCGCGCTTGGACGAGGCGGATCAAGTGTGGCGGGAAGTTCTCCTCGGAAAGCGGCATCATCCCGGCGCCAACCAGCAGCACATGCTGCCCCTAGATGAAATTGCATCTGCAACGGGCGATCTTGAACCGAATATCAACCGCTACTTGATGCGCGCGGTGGACATGGACATCGTACGCGGCGGGCGCAACATCTTCACGTACGCGAAGTTGGGTAGGTTCATATTCATCGGCTTCGTGTACGAACCAGCCCTGGAAAACTGGCGTGGTACGAAGATCCACGCCACAGTCGGCGCGATTGAACCTCGGAACTACGTCGTACCGCACCCCTTTGGACGGTATCTCAATCAGAAGGCAGCGCGAATGTCGCACCTCATGAATAGCGTGTCACCCGCGCAACAAGCCAAGATTGATGATGCTTTTCACGCAAATGTTGACCGCTTCATCGATAGTGACGCATACAAGGCGATGCTCGCCGATTTGGGCTTGTTCGGCGATGCCGCGTTCACTAGGACCGACAAGTCGGGGAATGAGCCCTAACATGGCAGTCGACGCGGACGTCCTATCGGCTGGCTTTCACCAGCCTACTGTCCGCCGGTCACTTCTACGTTGAGGCTGTATTTTTAGTCCAGAAACTTGAAATGAATTCTTCAATGAGAAAACTGACCTCTCAGAATAGCGCATACGGCGCGATCGGAACC
>JBOICD010000290.1:0-5024 GCA_050739855.1 Pseudomonas sp. | reverse complement strand
GACTACTCGCAATCGCGGGGCAAGCCCGCTCCCACAAATCTCCTGCAAAGCTGCGCTAGAATGTTTGTAGCCAGCCCACCCCTGGGCTAAGGTGCGCACCTTTGATTCGCTGGAGCACAGGCATGACCACCGCCAACCCCAATCCGCTGCATGGCGTGACCCTGGAGCAGATCCTCACCGCACTGGTAGATCATTACCAATGGCAAGGGCTGGCCGAGCGCATCGATATCCGCTGCTTCAAGAGCGATCCGAGCATCAAGTCGAGCCTGACTTTCCTGCGCCGCACCCCCTGGGCCCGGGAGAAAGTCGAGCGCCTGTACCTGAAGCTGCAGCGCGGCCGCTGACCTCATGGTCCGGCGCGAGGTCGTGATCGGCCTGGCCGCCTGCCTGGGCTGGAGCGCGCTGGCGATCCAGCTGTACCTGGTGCTGTGGGGGCGTTGGCAGGAGCAGGCCAGCCTGATCGGCGGCCTGGTGAACTTCTTCAGCTATTTCACGGTGTTGAGCAATACCCTGGTCGCTGTGGTGCTCAGCCAGGCGGCATTCGGTCGCGAATCTGCGGCGCGGTGCTGGTTTCTCGGCCCGGCAGTCAGTTCGGGTATCGCCGCCAGTATTGTCCTGGTCGGTCTGGCCTATAGCCTGTTGTTGCGCCATCTGTGGCAACCGCAGGGCTGGCAGTGGCTGGCCGATGAGCTGCTGCACGATGTCATGCCGTTACTGTTCGTCGGCTATTGGTGGTGCTGCGTGGAGAAAGGCAGCCTGCGGCTCCAGCACCTGTTGGCCTGGCTGCTGTATCCGGCGGGGTATTTTGCTTATGCGCTGCTGCGCGGAGAGTCGATAGGGGTCTATCCCTATCCGTTCATAGATGTGGCCAGGCTTGGCTATGGACAGGTGCTGCTCAATGCCTTGGCGATTCTGTTCGGCTTCATTGCCATCGGCCTGCTGATACTGGGCCTGGATCATTGGCAGGGCGGGCGCCTGGCCAAGGCCAGGACGCAACCCTGATGGTGCCGGTTATTCGTCGTCGTGCGGGTCGAGGCGCCAGTAGGCGGCGGCCTTGATCAGGTCCTCGTTGACGCCTTTTTCGTCGATCAACAGGCGCTTGGTCTTGCGCGTCAGGGCTTTTTCCAGGGCAACCCAAGCGTAAAGCTGACCTTCAGGCAGGGGCAGGTTCTTCACTACGTCCAGCAGATCCTGCTGGTGTCGCTGGACCCAGATCACTTGCACGTGTGCCAGGCTCGCCAGGGCCTGTCGTTCCTCGGCGTCTTCGATCTCGATGACCGCCAACACCTTGCGCGTGGCCGGCAGTTCTTCCAGGCGGCGGGCGATGGCCGGGATCGCGGTTTCATCGCCGATCAGCAAATAGCTGTCGAAGATATCCGGCACCACCATCGAGCTGCGCGGGCCGGCAATGTTGAGGACTTGGCCGACCTCTGCCTGGGCCGCCCAGGTCGACGCAGGGCCGTCGCCGTGCAGGACGAAATCGATATCCAGTTCACCGGCTTGCAGATCGATACGCCGTGGGGTGTATTCGCGCATGGTCGGGCGCAGGCCATCGCGGCTGAAATCGAGGTTGTCCAGCGCCGCTTGCTCTTGTGCCGAACAGGCGAACATCAGTTTGACGTGATCGTCGCTGCCGACACTGGTGAAACCTTGCAGTTGCGGTCCGCCCAAGGTGATGCGGCGCATGCGCGGGGTCAGCTCGGTGACCCGCAGCACGTCCAGGCGGCGATGTTTGATCTCATGATTGACGCGATGAATCGCGTTGTTTTCGCTGGCACTCATTCGGTTTTCTCCGTGGTGGTCGCAATGGGCCCTGCGACGATGGCTTTGGCCGTGGTGTTGAGCAGGGTGCGCACCCGCTCGATTTCTTCCGGGTTCCAGCGGCCACTGTGCATCTGCAGGGCATGACGCAGGTTGTGCACCGCTTCGTGGATCTCTGGCGGCCGGTCGTGTCCGTACAGCGAGCGTTTACTGACTTCGATGCGCATACGCACGCCGTCCAGGGCGATGGCTTGCTCGGCCAGAGAATCAAGACCTGCGGCGGTGACGCTGTAGAGCTTCTTGCTGCCGTGAACCTGGCCGACGATCAGCTCGCTTTCTTCCAGGAAGGTCAGGGTTGGGTAAATAACGCCCGGGCTTGGGCTGTAGTTGCCGCCGAACAGGCTTTCGATCTGGCGGATCAGGTCATAGCCATGGCAGGGCTGCTCGGCCAGCATCGAAAGCAGCAGCAGTTTCAGGTCGCCAGGGGCGAAGACCCGTGGGCCGCGGTCGCCACGCTCGCGGGTGTGGCGGCGTTCAAAACCGTCATGGCGTTCGCCATGCTCGCGGTGGGGATGATGTTCACGCATGGAGGTCTCCGTTTGCGTTAGATGTATCTTTAGATACTACTCAAGATATATCTTAAATCAAGCGTGAGAGTGAGAATATTTCTCATCATAACGAGGCAGGAGATGAACGGTATCGCTGTCAAAGCAACGCCCAGGCGTGTGTCAGCCGCCTGGGCGTTGCTGCAAAGGGCTACTGCTGCGCCATTTGTGGCGTTTTGCACAGGGTGTGGCTGCCGGGTTGCAGGTACGGGGTGAGGATCGGGGCCATGCCCTTGAGTACCTGCACCGGCAGGGCCGAGGTGAACTTGAAGGACTCGGCGGCCCGGCCCGGCACGAAGGCGGTGAGGGTGCCGAAATGGTTGTCGCCCAGGAAGAACACAAAGGTCGCCGTGCGGTTGATCGCTTTTGAACCAAGCAGGCGGCCACCGGCTCCCCAGCTTTCGAGACGGTTGTCGCCAGTGCCGGTTTTGCCGCCCATGACCATCGGCGTGCCGTCATTGAGTTTGAAACTGCCGGACACCCGCCGTGCGGTACCGGCATCGACCACTTGCGAGAGAGCACCGCGCAAGGCGCGGGCGACTTCCACCGAGAGCACTCGCTGGCCGAGGTCGGGGTCGCCTGCCAGGCGCGTTTCATACGGGGTATCGGCGGCAAAGTGCAGGGTATCGATGCGCAGGGTCGGCAGGCGGATACCATCGTTCTGGATGATGCCGATCAGCTCGGCCAGGGCTGCCGGGCGGTCGCCAGAGCTGCCGATGGCAGTGGCCAGCGAGGGCACCAGGTGATCGAAGGGGTAACCGACCCGTTTCCAGCGCTGGTGGATATCGAGGAAGGCCTCGATTTCAACCAGGGTACGAATGCGGCTGTCGCGCGCGCCCTTGTGCCGGCTCTTGAACAGCCAGCTGTAGACTTCCTGGCGTTCGAACTGGCTGGCCTGTGCCGCGTCCTGGAAGCTGGCATTGGGGTTGTTCAGCAGGTAACCCAGCAGCCACAGGTCCAAAGGGTGGACCTTGGCGACAAAGCCCTGGTCGGGCAAGTCGAATTTGCCGGGACCGTAGGCATAGTACAGGTTGTCCAGGCGCTCATCGGTCAGGATGTCTTGCTTGGTTGGCTTGCGCTTGGTGTCCTGCAAGTCCTTTTTAATGTGGGCACGGACGAAGGCGTTGAAGGTAGCCTGGTCGGCTTCGGGGAACAGGTAGCGGTGTACGGCGGCCAGGCGGATCGGGGTGACCCGCAAACTGTCGAGGAAGGTGTCCAGGCGCTGTTGTGAGGTCTTGCGCTGGTACTTTTTCCAGAACCTGCGCAGGTAGTCGGTGCCCTCTTTGTCGGCAAAGCGCGCCAGGTACTCCTGACGGCGCGGCTCGGCATCGTCCTTGAGCAATCTGATGCTGCTACCCGGTGTCTGGTAGGTGCTGTAGCGCACCAGATCACGCATCAAACGGATAAACGGCAGGTTGATCGACTCGCGCAGGGCGTCTTTGAGCGTGGGAATCCGGTTGTTGTCTTCTTTGCGGAAGTTATTGAACACATGCATGCCGCCACCGGTGAAGAAGGCTTCACCGGGGCCGGCCGAATACTTGCGATTGAGCGCGGCATCGAGCATCGCGGTGATGTTGCGGTCCTTGTTCTGGATCAGGTAGTCGAGGGCCCAGCGGGTGATGAAGTCCAGTTCAGCGACCTCGACCTTCTTCAGGTCGGCGGCGGGGGTATTGGCGTACTTGTCATGCAGTTCGGCGATGATTTCCAGGTAACTGGTCAGCACCCGCAGCTTGGCGGTGGAACCCAGCTCCAGCTTGCTGCCCTCGTTGATGTCGAACGGCTGGTCGGTACTGTCGGTTTGCACCCGCACCCGCGAACCATTGGCGGTGCGTTCGAGCAAGGTAAAACTGTAGCGCACCTGGGTAGTGGTGGTCGGGGTCAGCAAACGCTCGCCAAACAGCCCGACCTTCTCGGCAACGGCCGGATCGGCGAGGTCCTTGAGGTATTGACTGACCTGGCCTTGCAGGTCGGATTGCAAGGTACTGGTAGCCGACAGGTCGAGACGGTCCAGGTCGTACAGCGGCCGGGCCAGGGCCAGGGACAGCCGGCTGCGGGCAACGCTGATGCCCTTGTTGGTGACGATCGGCTGGATGGTCGGTTGCGCTACCCAGTCGCGGTAGGTCGCCTTGCTGGCCAGCGCGGCGTCGGCCAGCGGCCGGTCGACGATATTGGCGGCAGCCAGAATACGAATGTGGCTGTCGGTCAGCTCGGCCAGTTCGTTGCGGCCCTTGGACAGAAAATGCGAGGGACGGCGCTGGGCAATCATCAGCGACAGTACCTGGCGCAGGGCCAGGCCGCGTGCAGCCAGGCCTGCTGGGTCGCTCTCGGTCGAAGCCAGGGCCTGGTTGACCTGGGCGAAGTCGGCACCGTACCAGACCCGCAGGCCCTCGGCCATGCCATGCACTTCACCATGCCCAGGCACCGCCGACAGCGGCACGCTGTTGAGGTAGTCACGCACGATAAGCTGGCGCGCTTCGAGGGTTTGCGGGCCGCCCTGGTAGGCACGCACGCTGGCGGAAATCATCTGGCGGATTTTCTCGCTGCCCGAGACGGTCAGGCCGTCAGGTGAGTGGCGGTATTTCTCCAGCTGGGTGGCCAGGGTGCTGCCACCGGCGGACTGGCCGGGCAGGGCCAGGTACCTGGCGACCTGGCTGTAGG
>JBOICD010000289.1:0-5024 GCA_050739855.1 Pseudomonas sp. | reverse complement strand
GAGGCGGCGCGCGGCGCCGACCTTGCCACCCGCGAGGGCCTGGAACTGATCCGCACCACTACCCGTGCGATCGAACAACTGGCGTGCGAAATGACCGCCGGCATGGAGGAAGTGCAGCAGCTCGCCAACCGTAGCGAGCAGATCGGCTCGGTGCTTGAGGTGATCCGCTCGATTGCCGAGCAGACCAACCTGCTGGCCCTGAACGCCGCCATCGAAGCGGCGCGTGCCGGGGAAGCCGGTCGCGGTTTTGCCGTGGTCGCCGATGAAGTACGCAACCTGGCCCGCCGCACCCAGGACTCGGTCGATGAGATCCGCGTAGTCATCGAAGGCCTGCAGCAAGGCACGCACGAAGTGGTCGGTTCGATGCACAGCAGCCATCGCCAGGCTCAGGGCAGCGTCGTCCAGGCCGAACAGGCGGTGCCGGCCCTGCAGCGGATCGGCGATGCGGTGGCGGTGATCACCGACATGAACCTGCAGATCGCCTCGGCGGCCGAAGAGCAAAGCGCCGTGGCTGAAGAAGTGAACCGCAACGTCGCCAGCATTCGTGATGTGACTGAATCGCTGTCCGGGCAGGCGCAAGAGTCGGCGCAGATCAGCCAGGCGCTGAACCGCCTGGCCAATCATCAGCAGGGGCTGATGGCGACGTTCAAGGTGTAGCCGGTACAGGTTCGCACAGGTTATCCGCGGCGCTGCAGAATCTCGGCAATCTTGCCGGGCACTGTGGGGTCGCCAGTGCTTTGGGACCACTGCATCCAGCTTGAGATCATCTGCAACTGACGCACGACCGAGTCGAACTGGCGCGCCGAAATGCGCTGGCCTGCCAGCGCATCATCGTAGCTATCAATGAGTTCGCGTTCGGTGTAGCCCACCTGTCCTGAAGACCTCCCGGTGACAACGATCAACCAGCAGGTCAGCAGCACATCGGCCTTCATCAGCGCATCAAACACACTGAAGTATCGTTTGTAGCGGGCCTGCGCCTCAGCCAGACAGCGATCAAGGTCGGCAAACGACAGAGGCCCGGGACGGCACATCACTTCAAGTTGAATCCGGTTCAGCATGGCGTAGGGGTTCCAGTCGGGCGCTGTTGCATCTTCGCCCTCGGCGTAGGCCAGCCTGGCGACGTCAAGATGCTTTGCGATGAGCTCATCCAGCTCCGTGGCCCTGGGCCCGGATGTGCGCGTGTCGCTGCGTTCCAATAGCGCGATATGGACCTGATGCTTGAGCGCCCGCCCACGCACCACCTGACGACGCGCAAGCAATGCACCCGGCTTATCCACACACAGATTACTCAAGTCATCTGCCCGCGCGTTGGCCATCTCAATCAACTCGTTGGCGCGCGTGAAATCGGCAGCGCCGGCACCGAAGCCTGGGGCTGCGGCCAGACAGGCCTGACGAATCTCCACGTCGATCAGCTTCTCCAACGCTGTCATGGGCACGCAGCCCCGGCCATTGAAGCGGGCTACGGCCTTCAACAATGCCTCTCGGGCACGCTCTAACGCATCAGCTTCACACCACTCGCTATACAACAGCCCCAACCCATACTGGACTTCGGCCTGGTTGATCCAGCTCTCCGGCAACTCCTTCAGCCGCTTGTCCACCAGCTCCCGTAGTTGTTTAAAGCCCCCACCCGCCGCTGTGGGATTCGGGTTAGCCGCGATCAGCCTCTGCCCTTCAAGCCAGTCGAGCAGTTCTGGAGATCCACGCAGACAGGCGTTGCTACCATCACCAGAAGGTAACAGCCTGAGCTGGAACAACGGGTCACCATAAGCCTGGTAAGCGCCCCAGGTATTGCAACCGGGAAATTGCTCGAGGGTCTCCAGGCGCGCGCAGGTAATAGCTTCGGCAAAAGGGTCACCGTGAATGGCCAAGCGACTGAAAAAGCTCTCGGAAAAACAGCAGGCCGCGTTGTCATCGACCTCCCATCCTGCTGCCACTACGCAGCGCACGCCCATATTGATCAGCTCTTGCGCCAGGTTAGCCGCCAGCCGGTTACCTCCAGGCTCAAAGCCGGTCACTTTGCCAAGGTGACAACAGCTGAGGAACACCAGGTCCGGCACGGTCTCCATCCGGTCAATCTCGGCAGCAGTCAGGAGCAAGCCGTCAGATAGCACCACCCCGCTGCGCAACTGCCCATTTGTGTCTTTGCTTTGAAACACACCATGGGCACAGATCACCAGGACCCGGTAAGGCCTGGCAAACAGTTGGTCGAAGACTTCAACGGCACTGGCACCCTCAAACAGGCTCCAGGTAGCGTATCCAGCCCCCTCCAGTACCCGACTGACCGTCTGGCTTTCGCGCGTGGCCCCAGGCAGGACCGCCAAGCGATCCGGCAACCGTTCCTGTCCCTTTACGCCGAACTGGTTGAAATAGCCCTGAGTATCCGGGTTGCCGATCACACAGGCGTTCATGATGTCGGTGCGCACCACCTCCCGGCGGTACTGCTGAGTGATGAACTGACGAACCAGACGGGTCCGTTTGATTAACGGAACGCCATCGCTTTCAAGCATTTCCCAGGGCAGGTTGGCGCTGCTGTCATCCACCACCAGGATCAGGTTGTCGGATTTGCGCACGGCGCTTTTGAAACTGAGCGGGAGCATCAGCTGGAACAGGCTGTTACCGAAGAACGCTGTGGAATCGTAACGCGTGCTGTACTGCCCGCGCAGGGCACTGTCGACCATTTTTTCCAGCAGTCCGGGCTGACGCTGATCGACCAGCGCCTCGACCCTGGCGCGCTGTCCCATGTACAGATAATTGAAGCGTTGCGCGGGTTTGGTGGCACCGACGTCACGGCGATCTTCAGGATCACAGTTACGTTGTACGCCGTCGGCGTTGCTGACCTGCAAGCGCGGCCAGTAATCACCTGGGGGGGTGACACTCAGGCGTGGCCTTGCCCCTTCACCGAACTGCACGGCCTGCGCCAACTCCAGCCGACTGTTGAGGCGCTGAAGTTCACCTGCCAGTTCATGGTCGAGGGTGGCCACCGCATAGCCGGCACAGATCGCCGCATCGACAAACATCTCGACAATATCCAGGCGTGTCACCGCCGCCGCACGCCCCTTGGGCCCTGCGCACACCGCGTCATATTCACGGTTGGCCTGCAGTACACCCAGCGTAATGGCACGAATCGATTCATCAACCGTCAACTGAGCACTGGAGTTGGTCCCCAACAGCAAGCTGGCAATATGCAGCGCCAGCGGTGAGTCCGGCTTGTCAGGATCGTCCAGGCGTTTTACCTGAGCGTACTGATCCACCGCGTTCAACAAGTAGCGCAACACGCCGCTGCGTACCGCCTGAGTCACCACTTCGGCCGTCAGTTCGCCCATGTCCCCAAGGCCTATAATCACCGCGCCACGACCTGTTTCACGGCTCACTTCCTCGGCCGTACGCGGGACCAGCACCACCGTAGCGTTACCGAGCTCACCTGAGTACAAACCCAGACGCTGACGCTGGGACAGCGCACCATTGACCAGGGTCTGGTCGATGCTGGCTTCGGCACCGGAAATCGGGTCGCCCCGGTAGTGCCCGCAGATCAGCGGAACCTGGATGCAACTCAGGTTCATCGCCAGCACATTGATCTGCAGGGTGATCAGTTCAGGTTTCGGCGCCAGGCTGTTGGTGCAACCGAGCACCTGGCTGCGAAGTTGGGCATCGGCCGGATAGGCTGGTGGCCCACCACGGAAACTGACCAGAGCACTCGCACGTTCACCCGCGCGACTGCTGGGCAGACGCTCCAGGCGCTTGGGCGTGCGATTGAGCAACAAGCTTTCGATCTCGGAAAAATAGCGCTCGGTGGATACCAGTTCACCGTGCACCACCGGCATGTACCAATAGCGATGCTCGGGCAGTTTTGCCAGTTGCCCTGAGCGCCAGGTCACAGTGCCGTCGCCCTGCGCAGTGCCGCGCAACATCAGTTGCTCGCCACTGATATCCAGCCCGCAGGGAGTGTTCTTGCCTTGGCCGTGGACATAGCTGACCCGCTCGGGCTTCACGTCGAGCCATTTGCTTTCCTCAAGTTTCTGCCAGAATTGCTTCACTTGGTCCAGTGCCGCAGCATCGGGGCGTGCTCCCAGTTCGTTACCGAACCAGAAGTCATCGTTCTGCATGGCTAACTGATTCCAGCTGGCAGCCCCGAAGAAGTCCACCGGGCTGCGCCCGCCGACATCCTCGAAGCCGGGAGCGGGCAATAAGTGCAAAGCCCCGGGAAACCCGGCCACGATCTGCAGAATATCCGGCAACCGATTTCGCATATCTACGCGAGCCAGCATGCGCACGGTGTCGGACTGTCCGAGCAAGGTTTCGACCATGGAATAGGCGCCGTGGTTCGGTGTGCCCAACATCACCACCAAACCATCGGCATGCTCTACCAGCCTCGGCCATAGCGACTCGTCTTCCGCGAACGCCGCACGAACGACCACCCCCCCCATACTGTGAGCCAATAAACGGATGTTTTTCTTCGGCTGGCTTTTAAGTTGTTCGTTCAACTCCCGGGCGAGTTCGCGGCCAAGTTGTTGCAGTGGCTGGCGCCAGTCATAGTGATAGTCAATGACGTCATAGTGGGTGGGTTTGAGATAGGCATGCAGCTTTTCGTAAGCCAACTCAATCAGGCCCTTGCTCGTTACGTTTGGCGCCTGTATCGCAATAGACCCCAAACCTTCCAAGGCAAGCTCCAGCGGGTCAAGCCAAAGCGTATTGCTGTCGATGCCCAAGCTGCTACCCATAATCCCGGGCACTATGTACACGATCGCATCAGTCTCTTGCTGACGCTTGACCAGCAACGCTTCGCCAACATCGCGTGAGGTTTCAGCTTTGCTGTCCCTGGACACTATGCCCCTGTCCAGCAGCCAGTCGCTCAGGCTGCTGGGTAATGGCCGATTGCGGTACCTGACCGCATCGCGAAAATAATGGAAGTGGTTGACCTGCGGCCCTTCGACTGCCATGGCATGGGTTTCTTTGGCGTGGCCGTACACTCCGCCGTACATGGATTCGGTGTTGACCACCAGGTCATTGCGAGCGCGGTCGAACAG
>JBOICD010000288.1:0-5039 GCA_050739855.1 Pseudomonas sp. | reverse complement strand
GCTGACCATCGCTCTGATGACCGCCATTGTCCCCTTCGCCGTCGCCCAGAACGATTCGCCCGCCTACAGCCAATGTATGCAAACCGCCCAAACTACCCTGGACATGAACAACTGCAACGGCGCCGAGATCAAGCATCAGGACGCCCGCCTCAACAGCGCCTACAAGAAGGCCAAAGCCGCGCTTGAACCGGCTCAGCAGACTCAGTTGCTTGATGCCCAGCGCTTGTGGATCAAATACCGCGACGCCAACTGCAAGCTGTACTACAGCCTCACCGGCGGCACCATCGATCAGCTCAATGGCGCGGGCTGTGTGCTGGACATGACCAAGGCTCGTGCAGATGAATTGCTCAAGCTGACCGAGCCTTCATAAACCGGATTATCGATGCCGGGCAGCGCGTGCGTGCAGGTATTCACGCACTTCGACCCGATTGCCGGAGAACTCGATGCGCTCGGCCTTGCTGTCGCGATGAAAGGCATACATCGGGTCGTAGTATTCGCTGAGCAGGCCGCTGATCCAGGCGCGGTGCAGGTCGACGGCGCCACTGCGTTGCTGCTCTTCCAGGGCTTGTTGCAACAAGGCTGACAGTCGCTGGTAACGCTCACCGCCCAGGCGCTTGAGGATGTTGCCCATGCTCTGCTGCAGGCGCTCGGCGAACAGCTTGAAGCCTTGTTCGCCACCGTGCAGGGTAACGAACTCGGCGCACAGGTTGGTCACGTAGTCGCCCAAGATGCGTTCGACACGGTTGTCGAAACTGTCTTCCAGCCACACCAGCGGGTAGTGCTGCATGCGCTGGTACAGCTCCAGCGGCAGCGAGCAACTGCCGACGATACGGCCTTCGTCTTCCAGTACGAACTGCTCGATACCCCGGTCGCGCTTTTTCAGCACGTCGATGGCCAGGCGGTTTTCGAAGTCGATCTGCGCAGGCTGGCCCGTGGCACGTTTGCCGAAACTGGAGCCACGATGGTTGGCGTGGCCTTCCAGGTCGACCGTGTTTTCCAACATCTGCAGCACTTCGGTTTTACCCGTGCCCGTAAGCCCGCCGATCAGCACGAAGTCGCATTCGGCAACCGCTTGCTGGGTGGTTTCAAACAGGAAATTACGCATGGCTTTGTAGCCACCGATTACCTTGGGGTAGTGGATACCGGCTTCATCCTTGAGCCACTGCTGGACGATCTGCGAGCGCAGGCCGCCGCGAAAACAGTAGAGATAACCCTCGGGGTTGGCCCGGGCGAAGGCGGCCCAGGCGGCAATACGCTGATCTTTGCTCTGGCCGCTGACCAGCTGATGGCCGAGGGTGATGGCGGCCTGCTGGCCCTGCTGCTTGTAGCAGGTGCCAACCTTCTGCCGCTCAAGGTCGTTCATCAGCGGCAGGTTGATCACGTTGGGAAAGGCACCCTTGGCAAACTCGATCGGGGCGCGCATGTCCATCATCGGTACATCGTGCAAGAACAGCTGGCGGTAGTCGGTGGTGTTGTCACGCATTATAGCACCTCAACCGCATGGCGCTGTCGCTCAACCAGCTCGCCGATCGGCGCCAGGTTCAGGCCCAGCTCGGCGGCGACAGCGAGAAACTCTGCTTCACCTTCAGGTGCCACTGCGACCAGCAGACCGCCACTGGTTTGCGGGTCGCACAACAGGTGTTTCTGTTCATCGCTCAGCGGGGCGATTTTCTCGCCGTAGCTGTCGAAGTTGCGCAGGGTGCCGCCCGGCACACAGCCTTCGGCCAGGTAGTGCTCGACGCTCGGCAGGCGCGGCACAGCGCTGTAGTTCAGGCGCGCACTCAAGCCGCTGCCGTCCGCCAGCTCCACCAGGTGGCCGAGCAGGCCGAAACCGGTAACGTCGGTCATCGCCTTGACGCCCGCCAGCTTGCCGAAGCGGCTGCCGGGGGTGTTGAGGGTGCACATCCAGTCGCGGGCCAGGCCCTTGTCCTGATCGCGCAATTTGGATTTTTTCTCGGCGGTGGTGAGGATGCCGATACCCAAGGGTTTGGTCAGGTACAGGCGGCAGCCTTGAGTGGCAGTGTCGTTGCGCTTCATGTGGCGCTTTTGCACGACGCCGGTCACAGCCAGGCCGAAGATTGGCTCGGGGGCATCGATGGAGTGACCGCCAGCCAGCGGTATACCGGCCTCAGCGCACACGGCACGACCACCGCGGATCACTTCGCGGGCCACTTCCGGAGCCAGCACATTGATCGGCCAGCCGAGAATGGCGATGGCCATCAGCGGGTCACCGCCCATGGCGTAGATGTCGCTGATGGCATTGGTGGCGGCGATGCGGCCGAAATCGTAAGGGTCATCGACAATCGGCATGAAGAAGTCGGTGGTCGAGACCACCCCGCGCTCGTCATCGAGGGCGTAGACTGCCGCGTCATCGCGCGAGGCATTGCCGACCCAGAGCTTCGGGTCGAGGGCCTGGGTACCGCTTTCGGCGAGAATCACCTCGAGCATCTTCGGAGAGATCTTGCAGCCACAACCGGCGCCGTGGCTGTACTGGGTCAGACGAATCGGCTCGCTCATACGCACCTCGAAAAATCGTGAGGCCCGATTGTAGCAAAGCTGGTCTTTGCGCCGATGCCTCTTATAATTCTGGAGCCAGCCTGATGTTGGCTCTTTCCCCGCTATTGAACCGGAGAACCCCTCATGCTCAAACGTCCCCTGGCGCTGTTCGCCGGCCTCGTGCTGTCTTGCTCATCCTTCCTGGCCCAGGCGGCCGATACCCTGAAAGTCAGCGCCATCCCTGACGAGGCGCCGACCGAACTGCTGCGCAAGTTCAAGCCACTGGGCGAATACCTGGAGCAAAAGCTGGGCATGAAGGTCGAGTTCGTGCCGGTGGCCGACTACCCGGCAGTGGTCGAGGCGCTGGCCACCGACCGCCTGGACATGGCCTGGCTGGGCGGTTTCACCTTTGTTCAAGTGCACTTGAAGAGCCCGACCGCGACGCCACTGGTGCAGCGTGAGCAAGACGCCAAGTTCACCAGCAAGTTCATCACCGCCAACCCCGAGATCAAGAGCCTGGCCGACCTCAAGGGCAAGACCTTTGCCTTCGGTTCGATTTCCTCCACTTCCGGTAGCCTGATGCCGCGCTACTTCATGCTCAAGGACGACAACATCAAGCCGGAGAGCTACTTCAGCCGGGTTGCCTATTCCGGTGCCCACGACGCCACCGCCGCCTGGGTCCAGGCCGGCAAGGTCGATGCCGGTGTGCTCAACGCCAGTGTCTGGGAAAAACTGGTGGCCTCGGGCAAGGTCGACACCAGCAAGGTCAAGGTGTTCGCCACCACCCCGAGCTACTACGATTACAACTGGACCGTACGCGGCAGCCTCGATCCTGCGTTGAAAGAGAAGATCAAGCAGGCCTTCCTGGCCCTCGATCCAGCCAAACCAGCCGACAAGGCGATTCTCGACCTGCAGGCCGCCAGCCGCTTCATCGAAACCAGCCCGGACAACTACAAGGGCATCGAGGAGGCTGCGCGCGCTGCTGAGTTGCTCAAGTGACGATCCAGCTCAACGGTACGAGTCTGCGTCATGGTCAGGTTCAGGCATTGCAGGCGATCGACCTGCGCGTAGAGGTGGGCGAACGGGTGGCGATCATCGGCCCTTCGGGCGCCGGTAAATCCAGCTTGCTGCAACTGATCGCCAGCGCCATGGCGCCCAGCACCGGCAGCGTCGAGCTGCTCGGTGAGGCGCCGTGGCGGTTGTCGGCGCAAGCGCGTCAGCGTCTGCGTGCGCGGATCGGGCTGATCCATCAGGCACCGCCGCTGCCACCCCGGCAGCGGGTGGTGACGGCGGTGCTGGCGGGGCGTCTGGGGCAGTGGAGTACCCTGCGCGGCCTGCTCAATCTATTGCACCCCTCGGATGTACCCGGCGTGCGCGCCGTGCTGTCCAGGCTGGGCATGGCCGACAAGCTCTTCGCCCAGTGCGGGCAGCTGTCTGGCGGACAATTGCAGCGGGTCGGTATCGCCCGGGCCTTGTACCAGCAGCCGGAGCTTCTGCTCGCCGACGAGCCGGTCTCGGCCATGGACCCGGTGCTGGCCGAACACAGCCTGAAAACCCTCAACCAGCATGCCCGCGAACGCGGTATTACCCTGGTCGCCAGCCTGCATGCGGTGGAACTGGCGCTGGCGCATTTTCCGCGGGTGATCGGCATCCGCGAAGGGCAGGTGGCGTTCGATCGCCCGGCCGCTGAAGTTTCCAGCGACATGCTCGATGCGCTGTATGCCAACGAGCACCTGGGCTCGCCACCAGTGCCGCTGCCGACGCTGAACCTGCAGATTCCGCGATGCTGACGGCTGACAAGCGCGACCCGGCAGCCCTGCCCAGGCTGCTGCTGACCCTGCTGGCAATTGCCTTGCTGTGGCCCGGCATCCACGTGAGCGAGCTCAATCCCGGTGTGCTGCTGGAGACTGAAAATCGCCGCCAGATGGGCAATTTCGTCAGCGGCTTCTGGCCGCCTGCGCATGATCCCGAGTTTCTTGCCCTGTTATGGGAAGCGATTTTACAAACCCTGGCGATGGCCACGGCAGGTATGACCCTGGCCTTGTTGTTGGCGATACCGGCCAGCCTGCTCGCCAGCCGGGCGCTGTCCCTGGGCGCAGCCTCGCGCGCGGGTCGCCTGGGGTTCTGGTCGCGCACCGTGCGTCTGCCGGTTCGCGGGCTGCTGATCTTTCTGCGCAGCGTGCCGGAAATCGTCTGGGCGCTGCTGTTCGTTCGTGCCGTAGGCCTGGGTCCGACTGCCGGGGTGCTGGCCATTGCCATCACCTACAGCGGCATGCTCGGCAAGGTGTACGCCGAGATCTTCGAATCGATCAACCAGCGTCCAGCGCACGCGCTGTTACAGGCCGGCAGCAGTCGTCTGAGCGCCTTCTTCTACGGCATCCTGCCGGATGCGGCGGCGGAGCTGGTGTCTTATACAATCTATCGCTGGGAGTGTGCGATCCGCGCGTCGGTGGTGATGGGCTTTGTCGGCGCGGGCGGGCTGGGGCAGCAGATTGATTTGTCGCTGCGCATGTTCGCGGGGGCTGAGGTAGCGAGTATGTTGC